>JAFWFI010000100.1 GCA_017515705.1 Bacillota bacterium | reverse complement strand
GTCCACGACCTCCACGCTGGTATCTGCGCTCAGATTGCCGGAGACCTGAATGTCCACCGGCTTGTCTTCCGTGACGATTTTATCCACCAGCACCAGGAAATCCCCATCCCGGGCCTCCGCCTTGGAGACCTTGTCAGGCGCGGAAATCTGCACGCTGATCTGGTTTTCGCCCTCCACACAGTTCGATACGTCGATCTTGGCGGAAAGCTTGTTGGCATTTACATTGTATACGTCGCTCCTGCGGCCGGAAATCACCACCGTTACGGTGTCGTCGAATTCCGTCAGAAGGGTCAGTCCTTTGGACTCCAGCACGTTCGTGCCCACGACCCGCAGGGGTACGCCGCTGATGGTGGTCTCCGTCTCGGGATTGACTTCCCCGATGACGTAGGCCCACAGAATCACCGCCAGCACGATGGCCAGGACGATGTTCATGACCCGCACTTTCTTTGCGTTGGAAACCGCATCCGGTTTTTTAAAGATCATGCTCTGGAATCTATTCATTGCTCTTCCCCCTTAACCGGTTAAAGAACGGTTTGAAGAAGGTCCGCTCCGATTCCGCTTCGTTCATAAAGACACTCTTGATGATCTTCTGCATGGAATTGTTGTCCATAAACCGGGAAATCTTCCCGTTGGTGGCCACCGACATGGCACCGGTCTCTTCGGATACGATGACGGCGATGGCATCGCTGATCTCCGTTACGCCGATCCCGGCCCGGTGACGGGTCCCCAGTTCGGAGCTCAGGTTGGTGCTGGAGGTCAGGGGCAGCACGCAGCCCGCCGCAATGACCTTGTCCCCCCGGATAATCACCGCGCCGTCGTGCAGCGGGGCGCCGGAGTAGAAGACATTCATGATCAGCTCCTTGGAAATGTCTGCGTTGATGGGAATGCCGGACTCGACAATATCCCCCAGAACCGTGTTCCGTTCAAACACGATCAGGGCGCCGACTTTGTTCCGGGAAAAGTATTTCAGGGCGGACATAATGTCTTCGGTCAGGGTGTCGCTTTCCTCCAGGTTCACATAGGAAGAACGAAGCCAGAACCCGCCCAGGTACTGCAGGAAGCGGCGGATTTCCGGCTGGAAAATCACGATCAGGGCAATGACGCCCACCTTCAGAAGCCCCTCCAGCAGCCAGTTGACGGTGTAGAGTTTCAGCACATCGCTCAGCACCGTGGCCACAAGCAGCACAATAAGACCCATTAAAAGCTGGAAAGCCCGGGTCTCCTGAATATACTTTAATATTTTGTAAATGGCAAATGCGATGATGGCAATGTCCAGAATGTCCACCCATCGCAGCTGCGAGATCATCGTTGTCAGATAATCAACCATGGTTCAGCAGTTCTCTCTTCCTGCCGCATCCGGCGCAGTTTCCCCTCTGCGCAAAACAGGGGCGGCAGCAATGTCGCCCCTGTGCTTTAGGGTCCTTAATAATTCGGCTCCAGTAAACCGTATTTATCGTCGCTTCTCTTATATACTACATTCACAGCCTCTGTTTCCAGATTGATGAATACGAAAAAGCTGTGGCCGATCAGTTCCATCTGGAGAATGGCTTCTTCCACGCTCATGGGCTTGATGTCGAAACTCTTTCTCTTTACTTCTTTCAGTTCTTCCACTGCCGGCGCTTCATCATCCGGAATTTCCTCGAAGAGGATGTCTGCCGGAGCACCGCTGCCTTTGTATCTCTTCTGCAGCTTGGTCTTGTATTTGGCCAGCTGGGAGGACAGCTTTTCGGAAACTCTGTCCAATGCGGTGGTCACGTCCACTGCCACGTTTTCTGCTCTGAAAATGGTTCCCTTGGAGAAGATCGTTGCCTCAACACCCTGCTTTTCCTTCTGCTGGAACACCTTGACTGCCATTTCCACGTCATCGCTGAAATACTTGTCCAGCTTGGCAAATTTCTGGTTCACAAGCTTTGTCAGGTTGTCTCCAACATTGATATTCTTACCTGTGATCTTGATTCTCATAGTAACACCTCCACAAGCTATGTATTTAGTCAGGAAGGTTTGAAACCTTTCTGTAATACTATTATAACAAGTTTCCACATTGATTTGTGAAAAAGTTGTGATTTTTTTAAACTTTTTTGTGGGATACTGTGGAAAATGAAAAAAGACCCGGCCCGTACGTCTGACCTGGTCTTTGACCCCACACTCGCCTGCTGGAGGGTTCGCAAAGGGGTCGCCTTTACTACTGCCCCTCTCGGGTGGTCCCGGCAGGACTTACTTCTAAGCCGCGCCATGCTCACATACCGGGCTTTTCCGGTGTGCTTACGTGGGTCCTTTTGCCCGCGACTGGCCTGGACTTTCAACCACAGACACGTACGGGCCGGATCTTTTTCCTTGTTCTATTGATACTCCGGGCTGCGAGGGGCGGTGGCTGCGAAGACAGCCAGCTGGACGGAAGCCGCGCCGGCCTGCTTCAGGACCCGTGCGCATTCGTCCGCCGTGCTGCCGGTGGTCAGAAGGTCGTCCACCAGCAGGACCCGCTTCCCCGCCAGCGCTGCGGGGTCTTTGACCTCGAAGGCGCCGCGGATATTGGCCGTTCTCTTTTCCCGGGAGAGGCCGCTCATGGGTTCAGTCTTCCGGATCCGGACCAGATTGTCCGGGACCAGCGGTTTCCCGGTCCGCCCTGCGATCTGCCGGGCGATCAGCGTGGTCTGGCAATAGCCCCGTTCGCTTTTCTTGCTCCGGTGCATCGGCACCGGAAGGATCATGTCATAGGAAGAGGCCGCCGGTAGCACCGGCTCCATGATGGCGGCGATGTTCTCCGCCAGATATCCCTTCCCTCCGTATTTGAGCCCGTAAAGGATCTTCCGGGCGCTGCCCTCATAGACCACCGCTGCGCTTCCCCGGTCGTACAGCGGCTCCCGGGCCGCACAGCCCTCGCAGAAATTCGCCGCCGGATAACGGGCAAATCGTCCGCAGCGCCGGCATACCGCCGGCTGCCCGAGGAGCAGTTCCTTCCGGCAGTCCCCGCACAGGCTCATGGGGTCGTCCCCCTTCAGCGGCGCATTGCAGGCGATACAGTAAATGTTTTTCGGAAACACCATGTCCGCCAGAAAGGCACCGGCCTGCGCTGTCATCCTGAGCGCAGCGAAGGCTCTTCCCCCTTCTCCAATCTTCAATCTCCCATCTCCAATCTCCAATCTCCCCGCTCTACTCAAAATCCAGGAACACCCTCAGCCGGCTCTTCAGGCCGGAATTGCGCTGGGTGATCCGGTTGTTGTCCACCATTTGGTTCATGACGGAAGGATCCCCCACCAGCGTCACCTGCTGCTTCGCGCGGGTCACGGCCGTATACAGGAGATTCCGGGTAGCCATCACCGGCGGGATCCAGGTCATGGGCATCACCACCATCGGGTATTCGCTGCCCTGGCTCTTATGGACCGTCACGGCGTAGGCCAGCTCCAGTTCATCGAAGCGGGTCGCATCATACACCGCCGCCCGGGTCTCCTCAAAGACCACCGTGATCTCGTTCATCTCCGGGTCGATCCGCCGGATGAAGCCGATGTCCCCGTTGAAGATCCCCTCTCCCTCGGAGAAATCGTCGGTCCGGCGCCATACAATGTCGTAGTTGTTCCGGATCTGCATCACCTTGTCCCCTTCCCGGAACAGACGATTGCCCAGCTGTTTCTCCCGCCGGTCCTCCCGGGGCGGGTTCAGGGTTTCCTGCAGTTCCCGGTTCAGGTTGATGGTCCCGGTAAGTCCCTTCTTCACCGGGGAAATCACCTGAATGTCCCGTACCGGGTCCAGCCCCTCGTAAAAGGCCGGCAGCCGGGTGCGGCAAAGGTCCAGGATGGTCTCCAGGATCCGCTGCTCTCCGGATTTCTTCAGGAAGAAGAAATCCTTGTCCTTTTCGTTGTAATACGGGTATTCCCCGCGGTTGATCCGGTGGGCATTCACCACGATCAGGCTTTCCTGCGCCTGCCGGAAGATCCGGCTGAGCTTTACGGTATGGACCATTTCGCTGTCGATGATGTCCCGCAGCACGTTCCCCGCGCCTACCGGCGGCAGCTGGTCCGCATCCCCCACCAGAATCAGCCTCGCCCCGGGCTTCAAACCGTCGAGCAGGGCTTTCATCAGCAGGATGTCGATCATGGACGCCTCGTCCACGATGACCACATCCGCCTCCAGCGGATTCTCTTCGTTCCGGGCAAAGTACATTCCTTCGTCCCCCTCCCCCAGCCGGGAATACTCCAGCAATCGGTGCAGGGTCTTCGCTTCGAAGCCCGAAGTCTCGGTGATCCGCTTGGCCGCCCGCCCGGTGGGCGCTGCCAGCGCTATGTCAAACCCGCTGGCGGCAAACAGCCGCACAACGGTGTTGATGATCGTGGTTTTCCCGGTGCCGGGACCGCCGGTGATGACGCAGACGCCATTCTCCGCTGCGGATTCCACGGCCCGGACCTGTTCTTCTTCCAGCCGGATCCCCATCTGCTGCTCCGCTTTCCGGATGAGTCCTTCCGTATCGGCAAACAGGAGCTTGTGCTCCTCGCCGATGAGCCGGATCAGGTCCCCGCACACCCGGGTCTCCGCCTGGTAAAAGCTCATCAGGAACACGCAGGCTCGGCCTTCCAGCCGTTCGATCCGGATCTCCTCCTGCAGGGCCATGGGCTGCAGTTCCTCTTCCACCGCTTCGGAGCTGAGTCCCAGCATTCCTGCTGCCTGTTCTTTCAGATCCTCCAGCGCCAGGTACGTGTGGCCGTTTCCGGCTTCCAGGGAAAGGATGTACTTGACCCCGGAACGGATCCGCATCCGGGAATCCTTTTCGATTCCAAGGCTTTCGGCAATGCTGTCCGCCGTCCGGAATCCGATTCCCCAGATCTCATCCGCCAGACGATAGGGGTTCTCCCGGATCATGGCCACGGCGTTCGCTCCGTAGCGGCGGTAGATCCGGCCCGCATAGGAGGAGGAAATGCCGTTCTCCTGCAGGAACATGATCACGGCCCCCAGCTCGATGTGCTGCCCGAAGCTTTCCCGGATCGCCTCCAGCTTCTTTTCGCCGATGCCCTCCACTTCCAGCAGCCTTTCGGGGTCCTTTTCCATGACTGTCAGGGTATCCGTCCCGAAATGCGCCACGATCAGTTCCGCCGTTTTCCGCCCGACGCCCCGGATCATGCCGGAGGCCAGAAAAGCAATGATGCCGGATTCCGTCTCTGGCACCACTTCCTTGTAGCTGTCAAACCGGAACTGGACGCCGTATTTCGGGTGGATCATGTCTTCTCCAAAAAATACGTAACTGCTGCCCTCTCTGGCAAGGGGCAGGCTGCCCGTGACGATTCCCTCCTCGCCGGATTCATCCGACACCAGGGCCACCAGGTATCCGTTTTCTTCGTTATAAAAGATGATGTCCTCAATACAGCCTTTCCGTTCCGCCATCGATTATTCTTCCTCAAATCCCGCCTTGTACATTTTCCGGTTGTCCATGGAATAAATCTTGTCGGAGAATTCGCCGGGGGCCACGCCCTCCAGGCTCTTCTCGATGTCATACATTCTTGCGTCCATCAGGTCCAGGAAGTGGAGCATTTCCGCCTCCGGGAACATGGGTTTTTTCGGGCTTCCGTACTCGGGCTCGAAGTGGTGGGATAAAATCATGTGTTCCACCATTACCCGCTTTTCGTCCGGGATCCCCAGCGCCCGGCACTTGGCGTCGATGATTTTGATGCCCTGGACGATGTGCCCCAGCATTTCCCCTTCAAACGTGTATTTTTCCGCGATTCCCAGTTCGTTGGCGTCGATCTCATCCAGCTTGGCGATGTCGTGCAGGATCACCCCGCAGACCAGTACGTCCCGGGAAAGAACGGGGTAGATCCGGCAGACCTCCAGTGCCGTCTGCAGCATCCGGTATACGTGATACAGGAGGCCGCCCTTGATGGCATGGTGGTTGCGGGAAGCCGCCGGGAAATACGCCAGCCGGTCCCGGTTCTCCTCCAGCAGCGCTGTGGTCAGAGTCCGGAAGTCCGGGTCGGAAATGGCCTGCGCCTTCTCCAGGATCTCCCGGTACATGTCTTCGCTTTCCAGGGGAGCCGAAGGGATCAGGGTCGACAGCTCCACCGGATCATCCGGGCGGGCCGGGCGGATCTTCAGGATCTTTGCCTGACGCTGTCCGTTAAAATCCGTGATTGCGCCCTTGATCTTCACCACGGTGCGGCTCTCGATTTCCCGGGCATGCTCGGTATCCGGCATAGTCAGATCCCAGACCTTTGCGATCATGTCCCCGGAACGGTCCGAAATAACCAGGTCCAGGTACTCCGAACCCTTGTTTGAAGTACGAAGGGTCTTGGATTTCAGCAGGAAGAACCCCAGTATTTTATCGTCTTTTTTGTATTCAATCAGTTGTTTCTGCATGGCCTTACTCCTGTCCTGTTCTGTGTTTTTTCCATTATACCACTCTTTCGGACCCGGACTCAAGCCTTGAGACAAGTCCCGGGTCTGAAAAAGGATGCACGCAGCATCCTTTTTTACAGGTCGATGGAGTCCAGGATCTCCTTCAGCCGGCGGGCTTCCTCCTTGGTCAGGGTCAGCCCCTTGGACATCTTTTCCCTGCCCGGGGACCAGTCCCGAAGATCGTACTTCGGCGCCCGCTCGTTCCAGCTTACCAGATTGACTTCCTTCCGCCATCCTTTTTCGTTTTCCGAGATCACCCCGAGTTCCCGGACGATCTCATATTTCACTCCGGCCATATACCCTCCTTTGCATGCACGGCACGTTTTCCATAATGTACCATACATCAAAGGACGCCGCAAGAAAAAATCCTGCACATTGCACTTTTTCCCGGATTTCCGACATATTCGGCGATAGCTTACAGCCTGAAGGCCGGAGCTTCAGGCTCTAGAAACTGATCCGTTTCTTCCCCAGCCCCGTGGCATATTCGTATTCGTATACCGCGATATCGTAATCCGCAATGCTCTTCATCAGCAGCTGATTCGTCTGATACAGCGTCAGCTGGGCCGACTGCACGTCTGCCAGGGTATTCATCCCCACGTCGTACATGACCTTTGCGGCCCGGAAAGACTCCTTCACCAGGGTCAGCTTTTCCTGGGCGTCCTGAATGGCCTGGTATTTGGCGGTCAGGTCGATGTAATCGTTCCGGATCTCGATT
>JAFWFI010000099.1 GCA_017515705.1 Bacillota bacterium | reverse complement strand
GGTGATGCCCTGCTTGTTCATGGCCATGGCGGTCTCTGGATCCACCACCTTCAGCAGATCCAGTCCGTCCTTCAGGGTCTTCACATTGTCGGCATATCCCTTGGCCGTCGCCTCGTCCGCCTTGCGGTTCAGCTCCGCCATTTCCGCCAGGTAACCCTGGTGCTGCATGATATCCACCGCTTCTTTGATGGACAGGGAGGAGGGCAGGCCGTCGATCCAGTGGTAAGATCCGTCATCATAGGAGTGGGAATCCGGTCCCGGCAGGGCTTCCTTCCCCCGCTCCCGCAGTTTGGACAGACCCGCCGTAATCATCAGCACCGCATCGCCCCGAGTCGCCGCCGCATCGTAATTCATCTGCGCCACCTGGGTCTTGGTCATGTTCTCATAGATCCCGTCGTACAGGCCCAGTTCCAAAGCCTTGTTCCGGAAGTTCAGGGGCCAGCTGCCGGGCAGCTCGGACTGCCGGTATCCCATCCCCTTCAGCACCATGGCGGACAGTTCATTGTAAGTCACGTTGCCGGCAGGCTTGAAGGTCCCGTTCGGATAACCGTCGATCACGCCCATAGTGGACGCATAATTGATGTATTTTTTAGCCCAGTCGTATCCCGAATGCACATCCGGAAAGCCGTTCATCCGGGCTTCGTTGAGCTTCTGTTCCCCCGGGGCCATGGCCTTCGTGGTCACCACGCAGACTTCCGCCCGGGTAATGGTGTTCTGAGGCCGGAAGGTCCCGTCCTCATAGCCGTTGATGATGCCCTGGCTGACCAGGTTTTCCACGGCGTCTTCATAGGGCGAGCCATCCATGTCCGAGAAGGTCCCCGCGCCGAAGACCGGGATGCTTCCCAGGGCCATCACCGCCGCCAGCAGCAGCGCCGCTGCGGTTTTTCTTTTGTTCTTACTCATTCGAGGCCTCCTTTCGGATCCCCTGCAGGATCAGTTCCATGATCTGCTCGGTCCGGGCTTCATTGAGCGCCGCCCCGCCGTCCTTTTCCTGCGCCTTCATGCTGCAGGTGCTTTTCATGTTGTAAATGGCAAAGCCAATGACCGCGGAAATGATAAAGGTCGTCCCCCGGTCCACATCCAGGCCGTCCCTCACGGAATGGGTCTCGATCCCGAAGGCCATGATTTCCTGGAGCTTGCGAATGTGTTCATCCCGAAGCTCATTCAGCGCAGCCGGTATCTCGTCGCTGTATTCCGTGCCGGCCCTCAGCATCTTCTCCACAAAGAGGAGGATGAATGCGCCGTAGGCTTCCATGATATCCAGGTGTGCCCGGATATAGAGTCTCAGCTTCGTCTCGAAATCCGGCGCCCGGTCCACTTCCCCGAAGATATTCCGGAAATCCCGGTCCACCACGTCCTCGACGGTGGCGGCGATGACCTCTTCCTTGCTGGTGAAGTAATCGTAGACCGTTCCTTTTCCGATGCCGGCCTTATTGGCAATGTCGATGATGCGGGTGTCTTCCAACCCCTTTTCCCGGATCAGCTCCAATGCTGCGTCCAGGATCTTTCTTCGTTTATCGCGTTCAGACATTGAGTGCATCCTCCTTTGCCCACTTCGCTTCCAGCGCTGCGATCTTCTTCGCCTTTCTGCGCCTCTTCGCCGCCCGCTTCATCCGGCGGTCATCAATAATGGCATACAGTACCGGGATCAGGAACAGGGTGACCACCGTGGATGCGATCAGCCCGCCAATGATGGAGATTCCCAGGGGTGCCAGCAGTTCGCCGCCCTCGCCGATGCCCAGGGACATGGGGATCATCCCCACGACCGTGGTCCCGGCGCTCATCAGGATCGGCCTGAGACGCAGGGATCCCGCCTGTACCAGAGCCTCGTCCCGGCCCATGATTTTCTTGTTCTGGTTGATGAATTCCACCAGCAGGATGGAATTGTTGACCACCGTCCCCACCAGTACGATCAATCCCAGGAAGGAAGTCATGGACAGGGAGGTGTTGGTGATGAACAGCGCCAGGAAGGCACCGCTCATGGCGAAGGGAATCGCCATGACCACGATGAAGGGCATGGTGATCGATTCAAACTGGGCTGCCAGAATGAGGAAGACCAAAAGAATCGCCACTACCAGCGCCGTCAGCAGGTCCCCGAATACGTCCATCATCTGTTCTTCCAGCCCGCCGGTGTTGATGTAATAGCCTTCCGGCAGGGGGTAGCTGTTCACGATCTTCATGATTTTTTCGTTGGCCGCATTCAGGTCATTGCCCACGATGTCCACATTCAGGGTCACGTACCGCTGCTGATTATTGTGCCGGATCGCTGCCGGGGAATTATCGTATTTGAACGTCGCCACCTGTTCCACCGGAACAGCCTGCCCGGTGGCGCCGGTGATCATGATCTGCTTCATGTTCTCCACCGACTCCGAGTACCGGTCGCTCAGGGACAGGCGGACGGAAATATCGTCTCCGTTTATATTGACATCGGTGCTGGACACGCCCTTCAGGGCATTGGAGAGTCCGTTGGCGATGTTGTATGCGTTGATGCCGTAGAAGGAAGCCGCATTCCGGTCGATGACCACCTGGATTTCCGGGTTCCCCTCGGTAATGTCCAGTTCGGCCGTATCCACCACATCCAGCTGCTTGATCTGCTCCGTCATTTCATTCCCGATTTCCTGCAGGGTATCCGTTTCCTTGCCCATGAGTTCAATGGAGAAATCGTGGTCGGCGAACATGGCCTCAATGCTGGCCGCGCCGCTGACGTTGATGTCCGCTCCGGGAATGTCCGATATCGCCTTTCGAATCTGACTGGCCACTTCCTTCGTGCTCCGCTCCCGCTCCGACATGGGCTTGAGGATGGCGGTCACGGTGGCGCCGTTATCCGCCGAGAGAGCCGACAGGGCACCCGTGGTCAGGGCAACATGGTCGATCTCGGGGATTGACATGACATATTCCTCGATCTGGGTCATGATCTTGTCTTTGTCCGCCAGGGAAGTCCCATAAGGGGTGGAAACCGAGATTTCCACTTCGCCCTGGTCCATATCCGGCATCAGCTCCCAGCCGACGATCCCCACCAGGGCGATGGAGATGACAAAGCCGATGATGCAGCCCAGGACAAACTTCTTCCGATTCCTCAGCGCCTTGGCCACGTAGACCCGGTAGGCTGCCTTGACCCGTTCAATAAACTGCCCGAACTTTGGAACGAATCGGTATTTGTAACGCCTGGTGCCGATCCTCAGATAATGGCCGGCCAGGTTCCCCTCCATCAGCTTGGAGCAGAACATGGGCACTACGGTCATGGCCACCACCAGGGAGGCAAGCAATGCAATGACGATGGTAAAGCAGAAGTCCTTGAAGATCATGCCCGCCATGCCCCCGCTGAGGGCGATGGGGAGGAAGACCACCACGGTGGTCAGGGTCGAAGCCGCTACGGCAATGAAGATCTCTTTGGATCCCTTGACGGCCGCTTCCACCGCATTTTTGGACGTCTGCCTCAACCTGTAAATGTTTTCCAGTACTACGATAGAGTTATCCACCAGCATCCCCACCACCAGCGTCAGCGCGAAGAGGGTGATCAGGTTCAGGGTGATCCCCCGGAATTTCATCAGCGCAAAGGTCGCCAGCAGCGAGGTGGGAATCGAGATCGCGATCACCAGGGTGCTGCGGATATTGGCCAGGAACAGGAAAACGAACAGTATGGCCAGCAGCGCTCCCACCAGGGCCGACCGGCCCACGGAAGCGATGGACATGTTGATATAGTCGGCGGAATTGTACCCCACCGTGAACTGGAGGTTCGGGTATTCCTTCTCCAGTTTTTTAATGACTTTTTCGATGCCTGCGCAGACGTCCACCGTATTGGCGTCCGACTGCTTGGATACCATGATCCCGATGGCGGTGTTCCCGTCGATCCGGGAAATGGCCTCCTGGTCCCGGTATCCCTGGGTAATGGTAGCCAGTTCACCCAGCCGGACCACGCTGTAGTCCGACACCATCACCGGCAGGTTCTTCAAATCCTCCACGGACTTGAATTCCCCGATGGTCCGGACGATGATCTTCTCCGCCCCTTTGTTGACGTCCCCGCTGGGCAGGTTGATGTTCTCCGCCGCCAGGATCTGGGTCAGGGTGGCCAGGTTCAGGCCGTAGCCGCTCAGGGTCTCCTGATTGAATTCGATGGCGATCTGCTCTTCCACGCCCCCCAGCATGGAAACCGAAGCAACGCCGGAACTCCGTTCAAAATAGGAGAGGACATCGTTCTTCAGGGTGGTATTGAGCTTCTCCAGTTCCATGTCCCCGGACACGTAGACCTGCATCACCGGCAGCATGTCCATGTCCATCTTGATGACCATGGGCTCCGTGGCATCATCCGGCAGATAATCCGAAATCAGCGAAATCGCCTCCCGCATGTCCAGTGTGGCAAAGTTCATGTCCGTGTTGACATCAAAACGAAGCATGACCACGGAGGTATTTTCCATGGAGTAGGATACCATGGTATCCAGGTTCTCCACCGAAGCCAGGGACTGCTCAACGGGAGCAGTGACCATGGTTTCGATTTCCTCCGGGGACGCGCCGTTGTAAGTAGTCATAACGATGGCTACCGGCAGTTCGATGTCCGGCATCAGGTCTTTCGGGGTATATAAAAAGGAATAGACACCCAGTACGACCACCATCAGCACCAGCATGACGGTGGCGACCGGACGCTTGATAGAAATTTCCGATATATTCATGGTGCTGCCTCTCAGTTAGCGATGTTCACTTCTTCCCCTTCCCGGACATACTGCTGCCCGGAGGTGATGACCACATCGCCTTTCTTGATGCCGGTCACGATTTCCACTTCCTCCCCGTTGTCGATCCCGGTCACCACGGTATTGAAGACCGGCAGACCGTCCACGACGGTCACGACAATGGGTTCGCCGTTCTTGATCATCACGGCGTCAGAGGGTACTTTCACGGCATAGGCCTTGTAATCGCTCTTGACCCGGACCTCCACGAACATCCCGGCGAGGATATCGCTGTCGGGATTCTTGATGGTGATCGTGATGGGATAGGTCACGGTATTGGGCGCCGGCACCTTGGTAAAGGTGGTGACGGTGCCTTTCACGGTTTCATTCAGCGAGGAGATGTACACATCCACGATATCCCCTTCGTTGATCTTGCCGGTCAGGGCTTCGCTGACGGTGGTATTGACCACCAGTTCGGAGGTGTCAGCGATGTTGCCGACGACCGCCTGGCCCACCACGCCGCCGGTGGTGGCAGAGAAGGAGGTGAGGTAGCCGCTGATGGGCGCAGTCACCGAATAATAGCTGAGGGATTCCTGGGCGGACTGGTAAGCGGCCTTCGCGCTGTCCGCCTGGGCCTGGACGCTGGTCACCTGGGCCTGGGCAGTGACCTGCTGGGACTGGGCGTTGGCATACTGGGCCTGCGCATTGGTCACCTGCAGCTGGGCAGATTCATACTGCTGCTGGGAGATGACGCCCTCTTCATAAAGGGTCTTGTACCGTTCAAAATCCGCTTCCGCAACATCCAGCATGGCCTTGGCCTGTTCCACGCCGGTGTTGGCCTGCTCCACGGCCGTCTTGGCCTGGGTCACCGCCGATTCCATCTGGGTCATGGCGGCTTTGGCCTGTTCCACCTGGGCTTTGGCCTGGGTATCGTCAACGGTCAGAAGGACAGCGCCCTTCTTCACGTAATCGCCTTCTTTATAGTTCACTGAAGTCACCTTCCCCGCCACTACCGGCAGGATCGCCGCTTCCTGGATCGCTTCCACTTTTGCCGTAATCGGGGATTCCACGTAGATTTCCCCTTCGCTGGCCACGGCTACTTTCACCGTCACCGCGCTGTTTTCCGCTGCGCCGCCGTCGGCAATGAAATGGTCGTAGACCCGGTAACCCACCAGGCCCAGCAAGGCCAGCAGCGCAACCACGATAATGATCTTACCTACGCGATGCCGGGGTTTGTCCTCGTCATCGAGGTCCTCTTCGTCGTACTCTTCATCATCGTACTCGTCGTCGTAGTCTTCATCATCGTACTCATCATCGTACTCGTCGTCGTAGTCGTCCTCGTATTCCCCGACGAGCTCCTCGTTCCGGGGAGCGGAATATATATCGTCGATCTGTTCCGCCGGCGCCCCTTCTTCGGGGACGCTTTCCTCCCCGCCGGAAAGGAATTCCTCCACCGGGTCGGGGTCCACCTGCGCTTTCAAATCGTCAAAATCCTCAAATCCGCGGATATCATCGATATCCAGTCCCAATTCCCTGGCTCTTTCCCTGTTTTTCTTACTTCTCATCTCTTCAGGCCCTCCTTGTTCCGACCCGCCGGTCGGTACTTTCATTGTAAGACTACGGACTTTCACTGTCAATCAAAAAAGCGACCCGTGGGTCGCTTTTTGATTGTTTTTTCATTTCACAATATTTACAGTTTTATTTCATTTGCGATCTCCGCCAGTGCTTCCGCCAGTTCCCGGTTTTCCCAGTCCCTGCCCACGGTGATTCGGATGAAGCTGTGATGATTCGACACGGAGATGGACCGTTCCCGGAGCTTTTCGCAGATGGCATCCGCCTGGAGGGTGCGGACCACCACGAAGTTATTTTTGCTGTCCAGCACTTCCTCAAAAAGCCCTGTTTTTTCATTGAGTTCCGCCAGCGCTTTCTTCAGCCGGTCCCGCTCCTCGATGATTTCCATGGTGTTAGCCCGGAGATGATCCGGATACTTGAACAGGGCGGTGCCGATGGTCTGGGCTACGGTGTTCATATTGAACGCCGGCTTGACGGACTTCAATACCCGGGTGAGGGTCTCGTCCGCCACGGCAAAGCCGATCCGAACGGCCGCCAGCCCCAGGGCCTTGGAGCAGGTCCGCAGGACGATGAGATTGTTGTGGGACTTCACCTGGTCCATCATGGACTGTCCTTCGTCCCAGAAATCCATGTAAGCCTCGTCCACCACCACCAGCGAGTCCACGCTTTCCGTCAGACGCAGAACATCGGATTTGTCGATGCCCAGGGAAGTGGGGTTGCAGGGATTGGAGAAGCAGATCAGGTTCGCATTCGCCTCCCGTGCGGCAGCGATGACCCGGTCCATGTCCACTGTAAAATCCGGGTTCTTGGGTACGGCGACGATGTCCTGTTCATTGAGTTCTCCGTAAAACTGGTACATGGCAAAATCCGGAGCGATCACCACCATCTTTTCCCCGGGATCCAGGAAATTGGCGTTGATGATGCTGATGAGCTCGTCGGAGCCGTTCCCGGCGACCACGCAGTTCGGGTCCACGCCGTAATACTCCGCAAAACCCTTGCACAGGTCTGCAGAGAAGGGGTCCGGATAGCGGTTGAATTCGATTCCGCCCACCATGCGCTGGATCTCCTCGATCATGTAATCCGGCAGATTTTTATAACTTTCATTGGCGTCCAGCCGGATGCGGCAGTGATTCGGCACCGGCACCGGCGGATTGAGTTTAGCCAGTCGTTCTTTCAGTACATACATGTGATTACCTCTATTGTCAGATTGGAGATTGGAGATTGAAGACTTGCCTCTCCCCTCCGGGGAGAGGTGGTCCCGAAGGGACCGGAGAGGGGTTCTTCCATCTTCTATCTTCAATCTAATATCATAAAGCCCTACTGCACTTATTAAAATATACAAAGTGCAAAACTTTTAAGTATACAGTCACTGTCCCAGCCGCCGACGAACCTGCCGCGCGATCCAGAACGCCAGCGTCAGTTTGATCAGGTCCGGGATCACGAAAGGCAGAACGCACATGCCCAGGGCCGCTGTAAAAGTGACCGGGCCGGTGCTGCCGTTGTAGACCCGGGTGAACCACAGGGTGCCGAACAGGTAGCATACGGCCAGGCCGACCACCAGCGCCGCCCCTTTGACCCGGTCCCGCTCTCCGAACAGCCCGGTAACCAGCATATAGATCAGGCCGATGGCGATGAAGCCGATGATGTAGCCCCCGGTAGGTCCGAAAAGGACGCCGGGCCCCGCCGAAAAGCCGGAAAAGAAGGGCAGCCCGATCAATCCCAGCAGGATGTAGACCAGCACCGCCGCCGTTCCCCGCTTTCCGCCCAGGATCAGCAGGGACGCAAAGACTGCAAAGGTCTGCATGGTGAAGGGCACGGGTCCCGGGATCATGATCCAGGTGCAGACGGCCGTCAGCACCGAGAACAGCGGGATCAGCGCCAGATCTCTCGTTTTCGTATTGATGTTCATAGTGTTTTACCCCTTTTGTCTATCTGATGCCGGATCGTTGATGCTCCATGTGTATTTGCTTCGGGGACGCTCTCGCTCGGGGATTCCGCGCAGCGGTTCTAAGCTCTGTCTTCGCCTTTGGCTCGCCAATCGCTAAGAACCGGCGGTCACCCATCGCCCCTGCAGCAAATCACATTCCGCCTTACAACGGTCCTGCTTGTCATCCTGAGCGAAGCGAAGGATCCTTCTTCAGTCTTAAGTCTCCAGTCTTCAGTCTCCCACCTTCAGACTCACTTCCCCCGTGTTCAGCAGTTCCTCCCGGCCGTCCTCATAGCGAACCTTCAGCCGGCAGTGGTCGTCCACTTCCAGCGCCAGCGCCGGAGTCTTCTTCCCGCCCCGGATGACCAGCACTTCCCTGCCCGGCACAAAGCAGCGCTCCCGGTATTCCCCGATGAACGCCCGACTCTCCAGGTTTTCATAGATCGGCCGGAAGCGGTTGAGGACTTCCGCGATCATTCGGTTGCGCATATCCTCCTGCACCGCATCGAAGACCGCCCCGGCTTCGCCGGCTTCCTCCGGGAAACCCTCCGGCGGCCGGTACAGGTCGATCCCGATCCCCAGCACCGCATAGTCCAGCTCCGCGTTTTCCGCGTTGAAGGACGCCTCCGTCAGGATCCCGACGATTTTCTTTCCGTCCAGATACACGTCGTTGACCCATTTGATCTGCGTCTTTTTCCCGGACAGGGCGTCGATT
>JAFWFI010000098.1 GCA_017515705.1 Bacillota bacterium | reverse complement strand
TCAAAGAGAGATTCTGCGTAAATCATTGAGGTTAGTTCTGCCATTTAACATCCCCCGCCTCTTCCATAAACTTCACAACGAGTTTTTCGTTGAGTTCGTCGTCCATATTTTCGCCGATGACTTTACCAGCAGCATCCAGAACCATATCCGTAATGCTGTCTTTCAGTTCGTTGTATGCATTCCGGCGTTCGCGTTCGCTTTCGACCTGAGCCTTTTCCAGGATCTCGTCGTATCTGCCTCTTGCATCAGCAATGATTTCCTGAGCTCTCGCTTCGCCCTGCTTTCTGGCATCTCTCCGGATAGCGTCTGCTTCGACATTGATATCCTTGATCTTCTTTTCATAATCAGCTTTCAGAGCCTCTGCCTGAGCGCTCTTTTCCGCCGCATTGTTCAGATCAGCCGCGATGGTGTTCTTACGCTTTTCCAGCATCTTCTGTACCGGGTTGAATAAGAACTTGTATAACAGCGCAACGAGGATCAAGAAGTTAATGACCTGGAATACTATGTTCCAACTGAAGCTGACAAGACCAGTATATACTTCCATGTAAAAGGTCCTCCTTTCTTTCGCTTATTATTTAATGTATTGCTTCTGCCTTTATTATAATAAGCCTACGAGAGGATTTGCGAATAATAAGATCAGCGCAACTACCAGGCCGTAAATACCTGTTGTTTCAGCTACAGCAGCACCCAGCAGCATTGTCTTGATGATGTCGCCCTGTGCTTCCGGCTGTTTACCTACGGCTTCAGCACCTTTACCAGCTGCGAAACCCTGGCCGATTCCAGGCCCGATACCAGCGATCATCGCTGTACCAGCACCGATTGCGGAACATGCTAAAATTAAAGCTCTGCCTGTAATACCTTCCATTTTTGAAGTCCTCCTTGTTTTATTTTGATTTATCCGAGCCGCCGGATTCTTCTTTGCGGCTCTATCATGATTTTTTCAAAATCCCTTTACAGCAATCCTACCAGCGGATTGGCGAAGAGCAGTACCAGTGAGATTACCAGACCGTAGATACCGGTTGTCTGTGCGACCGCCTGACCTAAGATCATGGTTCTGAGTACGTTACCCTGCATTTTCGGTCTGAGACCAATAACCTCGCAGGCTTTCCCTGCTGCGATACCCTGGCCGAGACCCGGGCCTACACCGGCAATCAGTGCCAGCCCTGCTCCCAATCCGGAAGCTGCTAAGATGAGGAAGTTTTCCCCTGCTGCATACAAGCTCACCAACGGATTCGCATATAATAAAATCAGCGTGATTACCAGCGAGAAGATACCGGATGTCTGGGAAATGGATGATCCCAGGATCATGGTCATCATGGAAGCGCTGTTGGAACTGGGGTTGATCGCTACTGCTTCCGCGGATTTTCCGCCTGCGTAGCCGCATCCAACGCCTGTTCCGGTACCGCCGATCATGCTGGCGCCTGCGCCGATGGCTGAGAGAGTCAAAATCAGACAGATTTCCAGACCTCCGCCGTTGCTGGCTGCGATTCCGGTCAATGGAGTTGCAAACATTAAAATAAGTGCGATTACCAGCGAGAAGATCGCTGTGGTCTGGCAGAGTGCAGACCCTACCAGCATATTCACCAGGATACCTCTCTGGTTATCTGGGGCGATTGCCACGCCTTCTGCCGCCTTACCGGCAGCATAACCGCATCCGACGCCGGATCCCGCACCCGCGATCATTGCCAGGCCTGCGCCGATGGCGCCTCCGGCTAAGATCAGGGCCATGCCCGGGTCCGTCGATGTGCTGACTTTTACCAACGGATTGGCAAATGCCAGGATCAGGGAGATGACCAGGGAGAAGATACCTGTGGTCTGCGCGATGGCAGAACCCAGCAGCATATTCATCAGGACGCCTCTCTGGTTTTCCGGATAGGCTGCAACGCCTTCCGACGCTTTACCTGCCGCATATCCGCAGCCGATACCTGCGCCAACACCTGCCGACATCGCCAGACCTGCGCCGATGGCACTTCCTGCCAATACGATCGCCTGGGCTGGGTCGCCGGCTTCCGTCAATTTTACCATCGGATTACCGAAGATAAAGATCAGGGATACTACTAAGGACAAGATACCGGTGGTTTCCGCGATACCTGCTCCGACCAGCATAGCCAGAAGGGAGTCTTTCGAGGTCTCGGGGTGCGCGCCAGCTGCTTCTGCGGCTTTACCTGCAGCATAACCTTGGCCAACACCGGGACCGATACCGGCGATCATGGATATACCTGCGCCGATGGCGGAACCTGCCAGTACTACTGCCTGTGGCTCAAAGGACATGAGCCAGTTAATAAACATTTCGATAAAATTGGCCGCCAAGTCTTCACCTCCTGTCATAAATCTGTTTCACAATTAATCATCAAGACTCATTGATACGAATACCATGGTCAGCATTGTAAAGATGAATGCCTGCAGTACACCGGCGAATACGTCGAAGTATGCATGTAATACTGCCGGTATTGCTGCCATGAAGATCGGGATCGGCAGGAAACTGCTGAAGATCGATCCTAAAGCTCCGTAGATCAGACTCATGATGATCATACCGCCTGTGATATTTCCGAAAAGACGGAAGGCCAGGGAAACCGGTGTAGCGACTTCACTGATCATGTTTAGCGGTGCCATAAGTGCCACAGGGGACAGGAATGTATCCTTGAACCACCCAAACGGGCCTTTCTTCTTGATTGCGAAACCGTGAATCATGACGAAAGTAAGAAGCGACAATGCGAATGTGGTGTTCAGATCTGCCGTCGGTGCTCTGAGGCCGGTCAGCCCCCATAAGTTGGCGACCACCAGATAAATCATCAGGGTCCCCATATAAGGAGTATATCTCAGTTTGTCTTTCCCCATACTGGATCCCACCAGGCTGTTCATCAAACCGACAAGGATCTCCGCCGCACTCTGTTTTCCATCGGGTATGAGTTTCATCTTTCGGGTCAGTATGATCGATACAACAACCAGAAGGATTATGATGAGCCAGGTATTTACTACTGTCTCAGTAATGTATACGCCGTTTGAAAACTCGATTAGCTTATGTGCTCCAAACTCTGTTTTCATTTTTTCCTCCTTTCCCGAATACACTGTCTAAGCGATCCGAAATTTTGCCCTCCTGAATAACCTCAATTTTTCTCTAATCCCGTCTATTTTTCAAAAATTGTGTTAGGTAGAGTGCCAGTATTGAAGTGATATAGCCGATCGCCACCCCAATGGCATTGAAAAAGGGGACTTTCACGGCTATGATCAGAAAAATGATGTAGATGGCGTAACGGATCAGGTAGCTGACCGTCATTTTGCTCCTGGCTTTTTCCGGCGCCATTTCGATCGCCTTTTCCCCCGCCAGGGCCATCAGATTGAAATTGAGAATAGAAACGCAGGTACCGGCCAGAACAGAGACGACCATGGAGACGAAATCCTTGGAAATCACCCCCGCAACAACACAAATTACAGCTCCTATGATAGCAGCTGTAATGCTTACTGTCCTGCGTAACTCTGCTGATAAACCATTCATTTATTTTTACTGCCTTTCATAAGCAACTTGTACACATTCATGAAACCGGCGAGAATGCCGATGATAACGCATACGATGAGGCAGATCGGCCCGGTGCCCAATTTACCGTCCAGCCAACCGCCGAACCAAACACCGAATCCGATGCAAACGACCATCGTGATTCCGATCTGGGAGATCATGGCCAACGCCTGTGCGATGCCGAATTTTTCCTTCGCTTTCATCTGTTTTCTCCATACCTGTACAAACTCCATTATACCACAAAAAAGCCTATCGTCCAAATAAATTACACATTTGCCCGTAACTTTTTCAGATAATTTTGATATTTTTAATATCTTCTTTAAAGATTCCCGATTTTATCCGATAAGCGCTAACTATTAAAGCTTTTACGAATGATGTCGACGATTTGTTTCGACGTAGTCCCGTCTCCGTACGGATTCTGTGCGTGAGCCATTTTTTCATAGGCTTCCCGGCTGTCCAGCAGCTCGCAGGCCATATCAAAGATCTGCTGCTGTTCCACTCCGGCCAGCTTTGCCGTACCGGCCGCCACCGCTTCCGGACGCTCGGTTTCCTTCCGTACTACCAGCACCGGTTTGCCCAGAGCCGGGGCCTCTTCCTGCATCCCGCCGGAGTCCGTCAGGATGAAGTAGGATCTGGCCATCAGGTTCACGAAAGGCTGGTACTGCAGGGGATCGATCAGGTGCACCCGGTCCACCCCTTCCAGGATCTCGCCGGCGGTCTGGCGCACGGCGGGGTTGAGGTGAACGGGGTAGACGATTTCCACGTCCTCGTATTTCAGGGCGATATCCCGGATGGCGCTGAAGATGTGCACCATGTTTTCTCCCAGGTTCTCCCTGCGGTGACAGGTCACGGTGATGACCCGGTGATTGTCAAAGTCAATATTCCGAAGAGTTTCGTCCTCGAATTCATAGGGCTTGCCGGCTACCTGGAGCAGCGCATCGATGACGGTGTTGCCCACCACGAAGATGTTCTCTTCCGGAATGCCCTCCTTCAGAAGATTTTCCCGGTTGACGGGGGTCGGTGCGAAATGGAAATCCGCCAGATGTCCCGTCAGCACCCGGTTGCTTTCTTCCGGGAACGGAGAGTATTTGTCGTAGGTTCTCAGCCCCGCTTCCACGTGGCCGATCTTTACTTTATGGTAGAATGCCGACAGCGCCGCCACGAAGGTGGTGGAGGTGTCCCCGTGGACCAGAAGCACGTCCGGCTTTTCCGCTTCCACAATGGGATCCAGCCCCCCAATCACGTTGGCCGTGATCATGCTCAGAGTCTGGTTCGGCTTCATGATATTCAAATCGTATTTCGGTGTCAGTTCAAAGAGAGACAGCACCTGGTCCAGCATCTCCCGGTGCTGGGCCGTGACGCAGAGGATGGAATCGATCCGGTCGTCCTCCTCCAAAGCCCTGACCAGGGGCGCCATTTTGATGGCTTCCGGCCGGGTACCGAACACGGACATCACGCGGATCTTCCCGGGTTCCTTCTCCAGGGCCTGGACCGCCGCTTTGGCCGCCTGGGATTTCACGGCTTCCCCGGGGCCCATCCCGGAGCTGGCGATCACGTAAATGAAAGCCCCCGCGATCAGCAGCATGATAAAGGACGCCATATAATTCCGCTGTCCCAGCTGGATCGCGCAGATTCCCAGGATGCCGCTGATGGCATACAGAAGAATGACGGTCCGCTTCTGGCCCATGCCCCACGCCATGATGCGATGATGGAGATGGCCTTTGTCCGCTTCCATTATGGGACGGTTATTTCTCTTCCGCCGGATAATGGCAAAGAGAGTATCGAAGATTGGGATCCCCAGCGCAATGAGGGGGATCAGCAGGATGATGATGGTGGTGCTCTTCATGGTCTCCAGGGAAACGCTGGCCACCATGAAGCCCAGGAACTGGGAGCCGGCGTCTCCCATGAAAATTTTCGCCGGATTGAAGTTATAGGGAAGGAAGCCCAGAGCGCCGCCGGCTATAGCCAGCATCAGCAGGGCTGTTTCCGGATGACCGGTCACGACCGCCGAATAGGCAACGCAAAGAGAGGCGATCAGGGTGATCCCTGCCGCCAGTCCGTCCAGACCGTCGATGAGGTTGATGGTGTTGGTAAAGCCCACGACCCAGAGCACTGTCAGGATGCACATCAGCACCGGCGACAGGAAAATGTAGCTGGACTGGTCGTGGAAAGGAATGTGTATGAAAGCGATTTTCGTCCCGGTGGCAAAAATAATCAGACCGGAAAGGATCTGGCAGCCCAGTTTCACCTTCGCCGACATGTCTCTCAGGTCATCGTAGAGACCCACCAGATAAATGAAGGTCCCGCCGAGAACGATACCCATGACTTTCATCGTGTGGGGCGCCATGATCAGGATGGCCGCCATCGTTCCCAGGTAAATGGCCAGTCCGCCAAAGCGGGGAATCGGCTTGCTGTGCATCCGGCGTCCGTCCTTTGGAATGTCTACAGCGCCGATCTTGGGCGCCAGTTTAATGCAGACCGGAGTCATCAGCCAGGACACCACGAACGCGATGCCCAGCACCATGATCAAACTTCGCATATCTCAATGTTCCCTTCTTTCAAAATCTTCTCCGCCAGCTGATCCGGATACGGTCCGCTGAACACAACGCGGGCGATACCGGCATTTACGATCATCTTGGCACAGATGGCGCAGGGCTGGCAGGTGCAGTAGAGGGTCGCCCCTTCGATGGGGGTGCCGTACTTGGCCGCCTGAACAATGGCGTTTTGTTCCGCATGGATCGCCACACAGAGTTCGTGGCGTTCGCCGGACTTGACGCCCAGCTTTTGTCTCAGACAACCGACATCTTCACAGTGGGGTGCGCCGCTGGCGGCGCCGTTGTATCCCGTGGAGATGACGCGGTGGTCTTTTACGATGATCGCTCCGACCTGCCTGCGGATGCAGGTGGAACGGCTTTTTACAACATTGGCTACTTCCATAAAGTAGTGGTCCCAGTCCGGTCTCATAATACTCTCCCTTTTTCGAGCTGCGAATCAGCCCTTTTCAGATAACTGCTTAAATTTTATTATACCCCCAAACACGGGGTCCGTGCAATTTAATTCCGCATCTATTTTTAAATCTTCTGCTATTTTCCTATATTTGCCGAAGGCTATGACTTTTTGGAAAGACCCTTTCGCTTGCAGGTCCTCCAGAAAGGTCTTCGCTTGCGGGACAGCGTCCGGCGCGATCTCGACAAACACGGTTTCAGACTGGCCGGGATCTCCCCGCCTCGCGTCAAACCCGCAGCATTCCAGGGACGCCCGCAGCAGCTTTGTTTCCCAGGAATCCTCTTTGCCGAAGGAAACCACCGAAACGCCGGGCTGCAGCACCGTGCTGAAATCCTTCATTTCCCGCTTCAGCACGTCAATGGCTACGGAGGCCGCTTCCAGGGACTTCACCGCATGGGCCTTGTTCACGATGCCTTTTTCATACTGCCCCAGGGCTTCCCGGGCTGCCGGAAACACGATTTCCCCGGCGATTTCCGCCGGATCCCGGCCCTGCTCGCACAGGACTTCCGCCGATATCCGGGCCTTTTCATACATGCCCAGACGGATGATGTTCCCCAGGTCAAAGACATAGGACTGCATCACCTTTTCCTCCGGATTGGTGCAGTCGGAACACAGGGTCCCGATCTTCACCGGACCCGGGTCCTCCCGGACCGGCATGCGGTTCTCCGCCGATTTATCCATTTAGTTCTTCCTCACTGTAATAGACTTCCGCCAGGTACAGCCCCTGAGGCGGAGCCGTATGCCCCGCCCGGCTGCGGTCCCCCGACTGCAGGATTCCCGGGATGTCTTCCGGAGCGATCCGGCCGAGGCCCGCCTCCACCAGGGTCCCCGTCATGATCCGTACCATGTTGTACAGGAAACTGCTGCCCGCGACCGTCAGGGTGATTTCCCGGCAGCCTTCCGCCAGTTCCGGCCGGTCCTTCCATGCCACATCGTAGGAACGGATGGTCCGTACCGTGGTTTCCTGAGGAGTGCTTCCCTGGGCCATAAACGCCCTGAAATCGTGAGTCCCGACCAGTTGCCCGGCGGCTTCCCGCATCTTTTCCGGATCCAGCGGACGGTCGTAAAAATAGTAGAAATGACGGTTGAACACGTCTTTGGGAGCGCCATTCATGATTTTGTAGACGTATTTCTTGCCAACAGCCCGGTACCGGGCATGGAAGTCCGGCGGGCAAACCGCCGCCTCCAGGATCTTTACATCCGGCGCAAGAAGGTTATTCATGACATAAGCCAGCTTTTCCGGCGGCAGGCCCTTCAGGTCCGCCATAAAGGAAGCCCGCTGCCCCAGGGCATGAACCCCCGCGTCCGTCCGGCTGGTGCCGTCCACCTTCACGTCCGTTCCGCAGAGTATCTTCAATACCCGCTGGATCTCTCCCTGCACGGTCCGGGCTTCAGGCTGGATTTGCCAGCCGAAGAAATCCGTCCCGTCGTATTCAATGGTCAGTAAGATGTTTCGAATCATATTATTTTTTCTTCCAGGAGCTCTTCAGATCCACGATCCGCCCAAAGACCGTTTCTTCCGGCGTGCTGAACTTTTCATCCCGCACATAATACCCATGCCGGAAGAACTGCACAGCCTCGCCCGCACCCAGTTCCGCCACGGAAGGCTCCGCAAATGCATGGTATACCTTCAGGGATTCCGGGTTCAGCACGGAATTGCCTTCTTCATCGTCGATGAACAGGGACTCGTAGGCATGGACGGTAATGGGCACTGCCGTTTCGGCGTCCACCCAGTGGATGGTTCCCTTCACCTTCCGGCCGGAGTTGGTGCCGCCGCCGGCGGTTTCCGGGTCGTAGGTACAGATGAGTTCGGTCACTTCGCCGTTTTCATCCTTGATGACTTCTTCGCAGGTGAGGAAGTAAGCGCCCTTGAACCGGACCTCATTGCCCGGGAACAGGCGGAAATACCCCTTCACCGGTACTTCCATAAAGTCGGAGCGGTCCACGTACAGGTTCCGGGAGAAAGGCACCTTCCGGACGCCGTCCTCTTCGTTCTTGCTGTTTTCCACTTCGATTTCCTCTGTCTGTCCTTCCGGATAATTCCGGATCGTGACTTTCAGCGGATCCATGACCACCATCTTCGACAGGGTCTTGTTCTTCAGGTCTTCCCGGACGCAGTATTCCAGCAGCTCCGTTTCCACCGTGCTGTTGGCCTTTGCCACACCGATGCGCTCGCAGAAATCCCGCACCGCTTCCGGAGTATAGCCCCTGCGGCGGATCCCGGCGATGGTGGGCATTCTCGGATCGTCCCAGCCGCTCACGTCCCCGTTGTCCACCAGGGCTTTGAGGTAACGTTTGCTCATGACCGTATGGGTCAGGTTCAGCCGGGCAAATTCGATCTGCTTCGGCGGATTCTCCCAGCCGGTCTCCCGGACAACCCAGTCATACAGGGGCCGGTGGTCTTCAAATTCCAGGGTGCAGATGGAATGAGTGATGCCTTCAATGGCGTCCTCCAGCGGGTGGGCAAAATCGTACATCGGGTAGATGCACCACTTGTCTCCCGTCATGTGGTGGGAAGCGTGGGCAATCCGGTACAGAGCCGGGTCTCTCATATTGATATTCGGGGAAGCCATGTCGATCTTCGCCCGCAGGATCTTCGCCCCGTCGGGGAATTCCCCGTTCTTCATCCGTTCAAACAGATCCAGGTTCTCCTCGATGCTGCGGTTCCGGTAGGGGCTTTCCTTTCCCGGTTCCTTCAGCGTGCCCCGGTATTCCCGGATCTCCTCTGCCGACAGGTCGCAGACATAAGCCTTCCCGGCTTTGATCAGCTTCACGGCGCAATCGTACATAATGTCGAAATACTGGGAGGCATACAGCAGTTTATCCCATTCGAAGCCCAGCCACCGCACGTCTTCCTCAATGGATTCCACGTACTCCGTGTCTTCCTTTACCGGGTTGGTGTCGTCGAAGCGCAGGTTGCACTTGCCGCCATATTTCAGCGCTGTACCAAAGTTCAGGCAGATGGACTTTGCATGCCCGATATGCAGGTACCCGTTGGGTTCCGGCGGGAAACGGGTCACGACCTTGCCGCCGTTGAGACCCTCCGCCAGGTCCTTATCTATGATATTATGAATAAAGTTTGTGAATTCCTGTTCAGCCATCGGTATTCCTCCTAAAATTATAATAGTTTATTATATCACACAATCACAGCTTTAGGAATAGCCCCGTCGAGAAGTTTATGAAGCCCGCCTCCAGTGGCTGCAGTCCCTTTTCCGGTTCGGGAAGAGCCCCGGGAGAAATCCGTCCGACCCCGCAAAAAGACCTCATTTCGTCATAATAATTCGAGTTTTTTGAGATTCAGAAGAAATTTTTATGTTTCATTTGCAGTTTTTGCAAAAAAATTTTACACAAAACACAGAAAATATGATATACTTCAAGCAAGCGTACCATCAGGAGGTGACAAAATGGACGTAACTGATGTTAAAATCCTGGAATTGCTGCAGGAAAATTCACGGGTTTCCATCTCGGAAATCAGCAAAAAAGTGAATATGTCCCTCTCCGCCGTCAGTGAGCGGCTGAAAAAACTGGAGAGCACCGACATTATCGAAAAGTACACGGTGATCCTCAACCCACAGTACCTAGGGAAAGAATTGTCCGTACTGATGAATCTCTGTTTTGAGAATTCACAGGAACCGGATGAATTCGTGCGCTTCCTGGACACGGAACCGGAAATCCTGGAGTGCCACTCCATTACCGGAGATTACGACCTTTCCCTGAAGATCGTAACGAAAAACACCCTCACCCTGGAAGCACTGATGAACCGGATCAAAGCCTGTCCGGGCATCACGAAGACCTCCACCAATATCATTCTTTCCAGTCTGAAGAACAACTGCTCCGTTGCTCCTCACGCAGACTGATCGGAACAAACTGTATCGTATGGCCGGGAACCCGTTTGAGTGTTTCCGGTTTTTTTCTTCTAACGCAAACATTGTTTTGAAAGGAGTGATTTTTATGAAAAGAATAAGCAAGCGGATTCTGCTGATGCTTCTCACGGTCATTCTGGTGGCGGGCCTGACGCCCCTGGGGGGAATGACAGCCCTGGCGGAAGATGACGGTCCGGGGGTCTGCTATCTGAAATACTATATGGATCCGGCCGACGAGGAGCAAGCCGGATACCAGACCGTGGAAATCGGTTCCGCGCCGGTCAAACCGGAAGACCCGTTTGAAGAAGGGAAGGCCTTCATGGGCTGGTTTGCGGATAAAGACCTGACGGATCCTTTCGACTTTTCAAAGCCGCTTGAGACCGACACGAATATCTACGCCAAATTCCTGGACGAAGATGAAGTCGTGGGGGTCAACTTCTTCCTGGGTCCCGAAGAGGAGTATCCTATCCCCGGCATGGGTCTGGAGCTGGAAAAAGGAGCGATCCTTCCGCAGCCCGCGGATCCGTCCAACGGCGAACTGGTTTTCTTCGGATGGTATTCCGACCGGGAACTGAAAAACAAATACGACTTTTCCAAGCCGGTTGAAAACTTCCTCAACCTGTTTGCACGCTTCGTCAGCAGCGATGACTGCTACAGCGTCCTGATCTATCTGGACGCGGAAGATACCGAACCGACAGCCGGTTTTGAAGTTCCAAAGGGAGAACCCATTCCCGAACGGGATGACCCCGGCAGGGAAGACGCCACGTTCGCCGGATGGTACACCGACCGGGGACTGACGCAGCCCGCCGACTTTACGGCACCCAGGGACGAAGATGTCAGCCTTTTCCCGAAGTTCATCACGGAAGAAGACTGCTATACCGTCTGGGTCTATCTGCGCCCCGATGACGAGGAGGCAACGACCGGTTATGACGTCCCCAAGGGATCCCCCTGCTCCAAGCCCGCTGAACCCGGGCGGGAGGGCTATGAATTCCTGGGATGGTTTACGGACAAAGAACTGACGGAGCCCGCCGATTTCACTACTCCCCGCACGGAGGATGTCACCCTCTATGGCGGCTGGAAACTGATCCTTCCGGACAATCCCTTCGTGGACGTAAAGAAGGACGATTATTTCTCCGACCCGGTGTTATGGGCGCTGAAGAAAGAAATTACCAAGGGAACCGACGACACGCATTTCTCGCCGAATGCCGTCTGTACCAGAGGCCAGGTCGTGACCTTCCTGTGGCGGGCAGCCGGCTCTCCGGAACCGGAATCCGCCATCAACCCCTTTACGGACGTAAATACGGACGACTATTACTGTAAAGCCGTGCTCTGGGCGGTCAAAGAGGGAATTACCAAAGGGACCTCCGATACCACGTTCGGCCCGGGCCAGAGCTGCACCCGCGGCCAGGTAGCCACCTTCCTGTACCGCGCCGAAGGCAGCCCCGACACCAGCCTGATCCTGAATCCCTTTACCGACTTGACCAGCGACCAGTACTACTATGACGCAGTCTTATGGGCGTTAATGCGGGGAATCACCCACGGCACCGCTCCCAGGGTCTTCAGTCCGGACGACACCTGTACCCGGGGCCAGATCGTGACCTTCCTGTTCCGGGATATGGCATAGCGTCATCCTTTTGCAGGCAATGAAAAGCACCCCGATTCTTCTTCGGGGTGCCTTTTTATTGTCTGTTTATTATTTCTTCCCTTTATTCTTTTTCTTGTTTTCTTCCATGATACGATTTACTTTTTCGCGGCGGTCCTTCTTTCTCTGGGCCCGAATCTCTTCCGCCCGCTGCTGTGTCTTGCTCTTGGGTCTGTAGTCCTGGGCTGCTTCCTTCTTTCCGCTGACTTTCTTGCCGCTCTTTTTCGCTTCCTTATACGGATTGACCTTCTTTTCCTTGCCGGCTTTCTTGTCCCGTTCTTCCTGCTGTTCCTGCTGTTTCCGCTGATCCCGGAGAGTGAAGACGATAACTGCGCCGAACATGACGACCATCATGATGGTGGTCACGATGGAATCCTGCCGTTGGCTCCGGGTGGTGAAACTGGACTCGTAGTCCTCACCCAGTTTATTCCCGGCGGTATCCGTCAGTGAGCCGTCAATGACGATGGTGTATTTCGTGCTTTCCTTCAGGTCGCCCGCCAGCACCAGGTTCACCCGGTTGGGTTCGTCTTCCTGCTCCAGCACCATGATCTTCTGCGCTTTTCCGTTTTCGTCCACGATCTTGAAGCATTTCTCGTTGGCTTTAATATCGATGTCCCCGCTGAAATAGATCCGGGCCATCTGGTTGACGGTCTGCAGACCCGTGGAATCGGTCTTCGGGAAAATATCCGTTACTTCCAGCCCGGCTCCGTACACCATAGGCGCCGCCATCAGGCAAATCAGCAACGCCGCAACGATCATCGCAAATCTTTTTTTCATTTCTTCTTCCTCGTTTCTCTCAGCTTCGCAAAGAATTTCTGCAGGATCTCCCGGCATTCTTCTTCCAGCACTCCCGTTTCCATGGGGACTGTATGATTGAACCGCCCGTCCTGCGGTATATTGATCAGCGAACCGCAGGCGCCTGCCTTCGGATCCGCCGTTCCGATATACAGTTTTCTGATCCGGGACAATACGATGGCGCCGGCGCACATGGGGCAGGGCTCCACTGTGACATAAAGCTCACACTGGTGCAGCCGCCAGCCGCCCAGCTTCGCGCTGGCCTGCCGGATCGCGATCATTTCCGCGTGGGCCGTGGGGTCCTTGTCCGTTTCCCGCCGGTTATAGCCCCGGCCGACGATTTCCCCGTCCTTTACCACCACTGCGCCGATGGGCACTTCCTCCAGTGCCAGGGCCTTTTCCGCCTCTTTCAGCGCTTCTCTCATGTAGCTTTCCCGTTCCATTTTTCATTGTCCTCAATCAAAGATTATAACACGGAATTGATACTTGTACAATACGAAAATCGGTGATAAAATAGACGAGTATGAAGCACGCCCCAGTAGCTCAGGGGATAGAGCGTCGGTTTCCTAAACCGTGCGTCGGATGTTCGAATCATCTCTGGGGTGCCAATCAAAAACGGACAGC
>JAFWFI010000097.1 GCA_017515705.1 Bacillota bacterium | reverse complement strand
GCACAGGCGGCGACCATGCTGATGCGTTACTGCAAAAACAATTGACTGAAACAGACGAGGACTGAGAATCCGGGAAAACAATGCCCGCGGGCAGACGGAACCGATAGGAGGAACGCAAAATGAATGAACAGGATAACGTGATGCGGCTGGCAAAGCCAAAACGAAAAGGGATCCTTTCCCTGATTTTCAGCCGGTTTTTCTTCATTATAGTGCTGCTGGTCCTGGAAGTGCTGGCCCTGCTCACTCCGCTGGTTTTTCTCCGGGATTACCTTCCGCATTTCGTGGCGGTACAGGGCGTTTTCGTTATCGCCACGATGATTTATCTTTTCAACTGCGAGATGGATTCCACGGCTAAACTAACATGGATGTTCATCATCGCCATCCTCCCGCTTCCCGGGGCGCTGATGCTCCTGTTTATCCGGACCAACGCCGGGAACCGGCTGGTGAAGCAGCGGGTGGAAAAAATGATTGCGGACACAAAGGAGATGATTCCGCAGGATCCTGCAGTCATGGAGACACTCCGGACGGAGGACAAGTGCACCGACGACCTGGTTACCTATCTGAACCGCAGCGGCTGTTTTCCGGCTTTTGCGAATACCGAAACCACCTATTTCCCCAGCGGAGAAGCGAAGTTTGCGGCGATGCTGGAGGAACTGGCAAAAGCCGAAAAGTACATTTACATGGAGTATTTCATTATTGAGGAAGGGTACATGTGGGGCAGCATCCTGAAAATCCTTGCGGAAAAGGCGAAGGCCGGTGTGGATGTGAGGGTGATGTACGACGGGATGTGCGAGATGTCCACCCTGCCGGTGGGATACTGGAAGCTTCTGGAGGCGGAGGGAATCAAGGCGAAGGCCTTTTCGCCCATCGTGCCCCTGATCTCTTCCCACTACAATTACAGGGATCACCGCAAGATCTGCGCGATCGACGGCAAAACCGGCTTTACCGGCGGCGTGAACCTGGCCGATGAATACATCAACAAGATCGAGCGGTTCGGTCACTGGAAGGATACGGCGGTCATGCTGAAAGGCGATGCGGTCCGCAGTCTGACCCTGATGTTCCTGCAGATGTGGAATGTGGCCGAGAAGGAGCCGGAGTTTACGGCGGCGGAAGAGGCTGTTCCGTGCGAACCGGCCGATCCGTCGGGCTACGTCATCCCCTATTGCGACTGTCCGCTGGATGAAGATAAGGTCGGCGAGACCGTTTATATGGACATCCTGAACCGGGCGGGGGAATACGTGCACATCATGACGCCGTACCTGATTCTGGACGGTGAGCTGGAAACGGCGCTGAGATATGCCGGCCAGCGGGGCATTGACGTGAAGCTGATCCTGCCGGGCATTCCGGACAAGAAGGTCGCCTATTCGCTGGCGAAAGCCCACTATGCGTCATTGCTGAGTGCGGGCGTTAAAATCTACGAATACACGCCGGGCTTCGTTCACGCCAAGGTCTGCGTCAGCGACGATGAAAAAGGTGTGGTGGGGACGATCAACTTCGATTACCGAAGCCTGTACCACCATTTCGAATGCGCGGCATATATGTATAAGACTTCCTGCATTCCGGACCTGGAGAAGGATTTCCGGGAGACCCTGGCCAAGTGCCGGGAAGTTACGATGGAATCTCTGAAGGGTGAAAAACTGTTCTATAGGGTCGTGGGACCGATCGTGAAATTCATCGCCCCGCTGTTTTAACAAAGCGGCCCCATGCCGATGCGGTGCAGCGGGCGTGTTTCCACAGAACAAGAATGATTGTATAATATAGAATTAGATAAAGCCTTTGTTCGTAAATACTATGTAGGAGGTTGGATATGTCAAAAAGTCGTATAATATTGCTGATTTTCGGTATTCTGGAACTCATTGGCGGCGTGATCAATCTGGTGCCTGCTGTGCAGGAACAAGCAGATCGCAGATGGTGACCTTCCTGTACCGGGATATGAAATAACAGATCACAGGATAAAAGAATCGGGCTCCTGCAGTTGCAGGAGCCCGTTTTTTTCGGTTACAGTGCCCGGCTGAAAGGAATCCGGTACAGATCCCGCCATGGGCGGAGCTGCTCAAAGGTATGGGAAGCGGCCAGGACATCGCCGTCGCAGAATCGTTTGCCGATGATCTGCAGCCCCACTGGAAGCCCGCTTTCGGAGAGCCCGGCCGGGGCCGAGGCGGCAGGATGGCCGGTGAAGTTCGCGAAGAAGGTTTCGCAGTAGCCGATCAGCGGATTCACGGGCTGGCCGTTCAGTTCCCGGGGCCCCAGGGTGTTGCCGTCCTTTGCATTCAGGACCGGCAGACAGGCCGTCGTCGGGGAGAGGATGAGGTCGTACCATTCAAAGACGTTTTCGAATGCGTCCAGCAGTTCCGTGCGGGCACAGTTGAATTCGTAATAATCCAGAATGCCGCCTTCGGCGGTTTTTTCATTCCATTCGATGAACTCCTCCGGCAGCTGGGCCCGGTAATCCCGGATCAGGTCGAAGCCCTGCCGGCGGTCCAGCTCCAGTTCGATGGCGGTGTCCACGCAGATGCTGCGGCACCAGATCCGCGCCAGTTCGTCGGCGCTCCGGGGTATGTCAAACCGCACTTCCTCCACGGCAGCGCCGGCTTCTTTGAAGCTCATGGCGGCTTCTTCCGTGATCCGGGCTATTTCCGGATCCGTGGGAAAGACGCCGAAATCCGGCGTGAAGCCGATTTTCCAGCCCCGAAGGGAGCGTTTCATTTCCTTCGTATAGTCGTCCGTCCGGCGTGGGAGGCTCAGGGGATCCCTGGGATCGTAACGATCCATGTAATTCAGAAGGATTGCGATGTCCTCCACCGTCCGGGTGATTCCGCCGTCAAAGCAGTAGGGGTGGGTGGCCGCCCAGGCGTCCGGCCGGGCGATGCTGGGGACCGTGCCCACGGAGGGCTTGAAGCCGAAGCAGCCGCACCAGGCTGCGGGAATGCGGATGGAACCTCCCCCGTCGGTGCCCTGTGCGATGGGAACCAGGCCGTCTCCCACGGCTGCCGCGCTGCCGCCGGAAGACCCGCCGGAATTGTATCGGGTGTCAAAGGGCGTGGAGGTGGGACCGTAGAGCTTATTGTCGCAGGTGCCCCGGAAAGCAAAAGCCGGGGCATTGGTCTTGCCCACGGCGATTCCGCCGGCGGCTTCCATGGCCCTGCAGAATTCGGAGTCGGCAGTATCTTCCCGGATCAGGGAAGCCACGCCGCCGTGGGAATTCATCCAGCCTTTCTTCGAGGGAAGAAAGTCCTTCAGGGCAAAGGGCACACCGGCAAAAGGACCCGCATTCTCCCTGCGGGTCTTGTTTTCCATTTTCATGGCTTCTTGTTCAGCGTATTCAAAATGCGTGCAGACAAAGGCATTGAGGGAAGGATTCCGCTCTTCGATTCGTTTTTCAAAGAAACGGAAGATCTCCAGGGGAGAGAGTTCCCCGGTCCGGACCAGACGGCCCAGTTCTGCCGCAGACAGGTATTCCAGATAACCGGATTGCTTGACAAACATGTTATTTACCGCCTAACAGTATTTTGCGATGTATTCCAGACCGGTCCCGTTTCTCTGCCACCGCTTCACGGTGTAGTAGCCGATGGGGGAGAAGAGGGCCTCGGAAAGCATTTCAATGAAGGCGCAGATGACGGAGGCGCCCAGGCACTGCATGACCGTCCAGTGCACCTGCAGCGCGCCCGGAATCATCGGCAGCACGACGAATGCCAGGAATACAAAAATGAAGTTGTCCAGGACCTGAGACAGGAAAGTGGACACAAAGGACCGGGTGGCGTACGCCGCCTTCCCGTCCGGGTTCTTTGTGAACAGGCTTCCGATGTAGATGTTGGTGTAATTGTTGGTCAGGGCCGAGATCACGTAAGCGATGGTGCTGGCCGTGAGAATGGACCACTGTCCGCCCACCACCATGTCCAGCGCCGGGGCGTGGGCAAAGCGGCTGATCAGGACGCAGACCAGGCAGCAGGCCAGGTTGGCGGCGATGGCCAGCATCGCCAGCTTATTGGCCGCCCGAGCGCCGTAATGCTTGGTGACGATATCCATAAATAAAAAAGACAGCCACGAAATCAGGATGCCGGCGTTGAGTGCCAGCCAGGGCAGCGACACGAGGGTGATCCGGGACAGGAAGTTCATCCCGATTACCACTAACACGAACGTGATCGTCAATGCTGCCGGAACAGATTTGAGTAATGTGACCATCATAACGGACTCGCGGTGGAGCCGCGAGCTCAGGGAATTTTTCGTATGCATTTTTTTCTCCTTGGTTTTGACTTGTATCGCGGAGGATTTAGAGCCCGAACTCCGCTATTTGGACTGGGTCCAAAAGGGATTATACCATAATGAGCCTGAAAATCAACCGAAACCTTCAAAAACAGGTGCATTTCACCCT
>JAFWFI010000009.1 GCA_017515705.1 Bacillota bacterium | reverse complement strand
TCTTCCAGCCCACCCGCTCCAGGGCGCCGCCGGAATACAGCCGGGAGATCATTCCCCCGAACACGTAAATGCCCGAGACCATCCCCGCCAGCGCCGCCGTGGTGCCCATGGCGGAAACGTATTGGGTGATGGTCGCCATCAGGCTGTACATGACCATGGCCGAACAGAAAATCGCCCCAAAAGACAGCCAGAATCTTAATGTGAATATGCGATCGCCGGTCATGCCGGGCGCCTCCTCTCCGTTTTTTCCTATGCTTTCAGTATATCAATCCAGCAGACCCTCGGCAGCCAGCGCCGCCGCCATGTTCTGGTCTCCCAGCAGCCACAGCAGGTCCCCACTCCGGAGCAGCATATCCGGGTGCGGATCCATGATGGGCAGGTTATTGCGCTCCAGTCCCACCAGGAACGCATGCCAGTCGGTCTTGATGCCGCTGGTCCGGATGGACTTGCCTACCTGAGGCATCTCCTTTCTCAAATACATGCCGAACAGCAGTACCTGCCGCTCGTCCGGCAAATCCTCCTGGCTTTCGATGAATTCTTTCAGCGGCTGCATCTGCGTTCCTTCCATCTGCCGGACGCCCCGCTCTTCCATAATATCCAGGAAGTTTTCCAGCTGCTGCCGGCTGCCGGTGATGACCATCCGGTCCCCCGCATCCACCCGGATGCGTCCCTCCGGAATGATGTGGCAGGTCTGCCCGTGAAGAAGCTTGATGACTTTGACATGCAGCAGGTCGCCCCAGTTCAGTTCCCGGAGGCTCTTCCCGCGGTTCTGGTAATCCGGTCCGCAGACCACTTTGATCGACATGAGCTGTTCCGTCATCCAGTGGTGCCGCCTGCCCTCGCTCAGTTCTTTCTCCACCCATTCTTCCAGCTGCCGCTCGTTGAGGTTTGCCAGGAAACGGGCTTCAAATTCCAGGTATCCTCCCGCCAGCCACCGGGAACGGGCCGCCAGGATCACGATGGGGATGGCCACCAGAATCAGATACAGCGGACGGATGTGGAAGATCAGGTAATCCGGCACCACCAAAAGCGCTACCGCCGCGGCAAACCGGATCGTCAGCAATGTCAGCAGGACCACCCGGTTGGACCAGCCTTTGAGCCACAGGGCCGTAAAGTACCGCTTATGCACCCGCAGCATGGCCGAAATCAGGAGAATCAGCGCCGCGTAAAGAATCGCGCAGGCAATGACCCTGACGGTCATCGTATGATCCGGGCCCCAGTCTTTCATCATATTCGGAATCAGGAACCGAACGCCGATCATAATCACACCGGTCGCCAAAATGCCATAGAGGATGAAGTGGAAGAGATAACTCCGCAGGAACTTCGCCCAGTTTCCGCGCCCCACGCCCGAATCCTTCTCCCGGGTCCGGGAGTGGCGGTCGATGGCCGCCAGCCATTTCTCCGGCAGCATCTTCTCCAAAAATCCGCACAAAGGCAGCGAGGCCTTCAGGACCACGGGGGTGGTGAAGGTCGTCAGCACCGATACGGCAACGATGACCGGATACAGGAAGTTGCTGGTTACGCCCAGCGTTACGCCCAGCCCTGCCAGGATGAAGGAGAATTCCCCCACCTGCGTCTGGGAGGCGGCCGACTGCACCGACACGTCCAGCGGCTGCCCCGCCGCCAGGGATCCCAGCGTCAGGAAGATCAGTTTGCCGATTATCGCCACTATGGAGATCAACAGGATCACCCACAGGTATTTCCAGATCATCGCCGGCTGCACCATGAAGCCGACAGAAACGAAGAAAATCGCCCCGAACAGATTCTTAACGGGCGTCACCAGATGCTCCACCCGTTCCGCATGAATGGTTCCCGCCAGCAGCGACCCCGCCAGGAAGGCTCCCAGTTCTACGGACAGTCCGATCCTCGCCGCCAGCAATGCCATCACGAAGCACAGCGCCAGGGAGAAGATCAGCAGCACCTCGTCGTTCATCAATCTCACCAGTTTTTTCATCCAGGTGGGAACCAGGTAAATGCCCAGGATCAGCCACAGAACCAGGTAAAACACCAGCAGCCCGATCCGGCCCATCAGGGCGGCTCCGCTGATGCTCTTGGACACGGCGATGGTGGAAAGCACGACCATGGCGAAGATGGCCAGAATGTCCTCGATGACCAAGGTTCCCATGGCCAGCCCCGCAAAGCGGCGTTCCTTCAGCCCCATGTCCTCGATGCTCTTCATGGTGATCATGGTGGAGGACATGGCCAGCATCACGCCGAGAAAGACGCTGTCCATCAATCCCCAGTGCAGGGCTTCGCCTAGGAAAAATCCCAGGACGCCCACGCCCAGCGCCTGGATCGATGCGGAAAGGATCCCCGGGACCCCGACCTCCGCCATTTTATGCACGGAGAATTCCAACCCCAGACCGAACATCAGGAAAATAACGCCGATCTCCGACAGGGTCTCGATATTGGCTATCCCCTGAACGGTGGGAAAGAAGGTGACTGCCGTCCCCCCCGCCAAAAAGCCCGCAAGAATATACCCCAGGACTGAAGGCAGTCTGAGTTTCTTGCATATAAGCGTCGTGATGGCGGCCAGCGCCAGTATGATGGTCAGGTCGATAATCAGGGTAGGCAGCGATTCCATAAAAGATTCCCCTCTCCGCCCCTTCGGGGCACCTCCCCCGGAGGGGGAGGCAAGTCTTGTGACTTAAGTCTACAATCTATAATCTAATTATATTCAAAATCCCTCCGGGTGACAATGCGTCCCTTTCAAGATTTAGATTCATCAAATATCAAAAAAAACGAAACGGATGCATCAACTTTCTGTCAATACATCCGTTTCAGCTTCTACTGTGACATGAGCCCAAGTTTCTCAATCCTCCTTAAATAATCTGTGCGATGGTTGCTGCAGCGATTCCTGCGAACCCAGCGATTTCTGTTACAAAAATCTTGGTATAGCCCATTCTGCCCTTTACTTTCTTCATTTCATTCAACCTCCTTTTGTTTTTCTTAAAGATTTTCCTGTTTTTAGCCTCATTCTCTTGCATTTCCCTTTTGCAGCTTCATCATACCGCACAGTTGGTTCCGTGTAAATTGCATCGTTTTCATAATCATTATGAGTTTCTATCATCTTTTTACATAACAAAACGGATGTACCAACGTCTTCGTTAATACATCCGCTTTACGTCATACTATGGTGAGAATCCATTTTCTTCTCCTTTTTCTTAGAAAATCTGAGCCATTGTTGCAGCTGCGATTGTTGCGATGCCTGCCATTTCGGTTACGAAGATTTTGCCGTAGTTAATTCTTCCTTTGATCTTGTTCATTATCCTTACCTCCTGCTTTAGTTTTGTAATTTATCCGCAATAATTTCGGTGTTTTTACCGTTCCCCTTGGAACATCTTCATACTACACCAAGCTTGTTAAAAAGTAAACAAGGAGTTTTTCATCCAAAAGATGAATTTTTCTCATATAAAAATCCTCATTTTTTCGTGAAGATTTGATGAAGAAAATCCTTCGTCGGTTTCTTTATTTTCCCTTAATATTTTCTCTTGAATTCTTTCCTTTTTTGTTTCGGGAAAAACTCTTTTTTTTCATCAAATTGTTGAATTTTCAACGTTAATCAGTCATTAAAGAATTTGATATCCAGATAAATTTCCCCGTTTTGAAAAACAAAGGTCAAAATGATATTTCGGCGTATTTCCCGAAAATCGAAAAAAAGACCGGCGCACCAGGCGCCGGCCCTTATCTTTTATATCCTATTTGTTCTTCAGCCGCTTATCCGACTTGATGGCCAGATAGGTTCCGAAGCTCTGGAAGCCCTGGACCATGGCGATCAGCAGGATGACCGCCAACAGCATGACGAGGTATTTATAACGGTAGTAACCGTAGTTGATGGCGATCTTACCAAGCCCGCCGCCGCCGATGATACCGCTCATGGCCGTATAGCCTAAAATGGTGGTGATGGCGATGGTGAAGTTGGAGATAAGGGAAGGCACGCTCTCCGGAATCATGACCTTGGAGATGATCTGGAAAGGCGATGCGCCGCTGCTCTGCGCCATTTCGATGATGTTGGGGCTCACTTCCCGCAGACTGGATTCCACCAGACGCGCCACAAAGGGGAAAGCCGCGATCACCAGGGGCACGATGGACGCCACGGTGCCGACGCTGGTCCCCACGATGAGCCGTGTCAGCGGGAATACCATGATCATCAAGATCAGGAACGGTACGGAACGCAGGAGGTTGATCACCACGTTCAGCACCCACATGAATGCCTTGGGCAGGGGGAATACCCCGTTCTTTTCGCCCGCCACCAGCAATACCCCCAGGGGCAGGCCGATGACGATGGAAACCGCCGTGGAAACCACGGTAACGTAGAAGGTCTCCCAAAACGCTAGTGGGAACTGGGTCTTGACGATCTGCCAGGCTTCCGAAACGACTTCCGGTGTAAAGAGGTTACTGAACATTCTGGTTCACCTCCTCCACGATAATATCTTCGGTCTGTGTCAGAAATTCTATGGCTTCCTGCAGTTTTTCCCGGCCTCCCCGGATGCCCAGGAGCATGGAACCATAGGCTCTCCCATCCAGTTCCCGGAGGGAGGCGTAGGCGATATTGGCCTCGATTCCCCGTTCCATTGCGAGACGGGAAACCATGGGCTGTCCGGCCGCCATGGCGCCGTTGTAAACAACCCGGACCAGGGTTTCATTCGGCTCCGTGACGATGATGGCTCCGGGATCCCCTTCCGGGAATACCAGGTGCTTCGCCGCCGTGGATTTCGGGTGTGAGAAGACCTGTCCCACTTCGCCCCGCTCCACGATCTCGCCTTTCTCAATGATGGCCACGTGTTTGCAGATGTTTTCCACCACATTCATCTGGTGGGTGATGACGATGACCGTGATTCCCATCTTTTCATTGATGTCCCGGATCAGATCCAGGATGGAATTGGTGGTGGTGGGGTCCAGAGCGCTGGTGGCTTCGTCGCACAGGAGCACCTTGGGGCTGGTCGCCAGAGCACGGGCGATGGCCACACGCTGCTGCTGGCCGCCGGAAAGCTGGGCCGGGTAGACGTTGGCCTTGTCCTGAAGGCCTACAATCTCCAACAGCTCCATGGCCCGCTTCTTCGCGTCCGCTTTCTTTACGCCCTCCAATTCCAGGGGGAAGGTCACATTTTTCAGGCAGGTCCGCTGCATCAGCAAGTTAAAGCCCTGAAAAATCATCGTGATATCGTGACGGACGTCCCGAAGCTGTTTTTCGGAAAGGGTGCCTAAATCCACGCCGTCGATCTCCACCGTTCCCTGGGTGGGTTTCTCCAGCATGTTGATGCACCGCACCAACGTACTTTTCCCGGCGCCGGACATCCCGATAATTCCGTAGATGTCCCCGTCGGGAACCGTCAGCGATATATCTTTCAGCGCTGTGACTATGCCTTCAGCAGTCTGAAACTCCTTGGTGAGGTTTTTGATCTCGATCATATCGATTAACTCCGTAATTGAAATGGACCGGAGCCCGAAGGGGCTCCGGTTCTTAAAAATCTGATCCGATATCAGCCGATTACTGACCGATTACGTCCAGGCTGGTCTGCTTGCCGCCGTAGATGCCCATGGGTTCTACGTGGATCGGGCAAACGCTTACCAGGTGTGTGCCGTTTTCAGCATTGAAGTCATCCAGGTACGGAATGTGCTGGAAGTAGTTGGCGTCCAGTGTACCGTCATCCACTACATTGTTCGGAACCACATAGTCGGTGTATTCCTGAATGTCCAGAGTGATGTCCTTTTCCGCCAGGATTTCCTTGGCGATGGCTAAGATTTCAGCATGCGGTGTGGGGGAAGCAGCCACGGTGATGGTGGTTCCGGCCAGCTTGCTGTAATCCAGGTCTGCGTCAAATCCGTCTGTGGGGTTTTCCACGATGGAGATAACAGCGCCATTGTATTTTTCCGTAATGAAGTCAGCAACCTGCTGGCTCTGCAGCGCAGCAGACAGGGCTTTCACCCAATCTTCATTCTCTTTGCCCTCTTTTACGACCAGGATGTTGCCATAGGGAGAGGAGGAACCTTCTAACTGAAGAGCTTCAGCAGAGGGGTCAATTCCCGCTTCCAGAGCATAGTTCGCATTGATGATGCCAAAGTCCACGTCCTGAAGTACGTTGGGTACCTGAGCGGCTTCCACTTCACTGAACTCGAGGCCATAGGGGTTGTCGGTGATGTCAGCAACCGTAGCGGTGATGCCGGCTTCCGGATCCAGGGTGATGTAGCCCATTTCCTGCAGCAGGAGCAGTGCCCGTGCTTCGTTGGTGGTATCATTCGGAACAGCGATGGTGATGGTGCCGCCGCTTTCAGCGCCGCCCTCTTCGCCGCCGCCGCAGGCACTCAGTGCGAAGCAGCATGCGAATACCATTGCCATGATCAGCAAAAGAGAAATAACTTTTTTCATGATAATCGTCTCCTTTCTCAAAACAATCATTTCTATATAGCCTTATAATTATACTACTAATACAGTGCTTTCAGCAAGTGAATCTTTTTGATTTTCGGGCCGATATGGGCATCCTTCCCTACATTTTAAGGCTTATTCCGTGAACAATGGGGTGGAATAGTACCGGTCGCCGCTGTCCGGCAGAAGGGCGACGATGGTCTTTCCCTTGTTTTCCGGCCGCTTCGCCAGTTCGATAGCGCCGTGGAGAGCCGCTCCGGAGGAGATGCCCACGGAGATGCCTTCCTTCTTCGCCAGGAGTTTGGCCGCCGCGAATGCATCGTCGTTGGCCGCCCGGAAGATCTCATCATACACGCCGGTGTTCAGCACATCCGGCACGAAGCCCGCGCCGATGCCCTGGATCTTATGACCGCCGGCCCGTCCTTCGGAGAGTACCGGGGAATCGTCCGGCTCCAGCGCCACGATCTTCACTTCCGGTTTCTGTTCCTTCAGGTATTCGCCGGCTCCGGTCAGGGTGCCGCCGGTGCCGACGCCGGCGATGAAGATGTCCACGGCCCCGTCGGTGTCCTTCCAGATTTCCGGACCGGTGGTGGCTTTGTGGATGGCCGGGTTGGCCGGGTTCACGAACTGGCCCGGGATGAAACTGCCCGGTGTTTCCGCCGCCAGTTCTTCCGCCTTGGCGATGGCGCCCTTCATGCCCTTGGCGCCTTCTGTCAGGACGATTTCCGCGCCGTAGGCTTTCAGGATGTTCCGCCGCTCCACGCTCATGGTTTCGGGCATGGTCAGGATGATCTTGTAGCCTTTGGCTGCTGCGATGGCGGCCAGGCCGATGCCGGTGTTGCCGGAGGTGGGCTCGATGATGACGGCGCCTTCCTTTAACAGGCCTTTTTCTTCTGCGTCTTCGATCATGGCTTTGGCGATCCGGTCTTTGACGCTGCCGGCGGGGTTGAAGTATTCGAGCTTGACCAGGACGGTGGCTTCGAGGCCGAGGTCTTTTTCGATGTTGGTGACTTCCACTAACGGGGTGTTACCGATGAGTCCTAATGTACCTTTGTAAATGTTCGACATAATGTTACCTTCTTTCTTTATTATAATTATATTCTTTAATTTTTTCGTTCTAAAGCAGGGCTGCAGGGGGCGGCAATAGCTTCCCCGCCGGAATCGGCGCATGTGAGGGGGCTAGATCGCCGCGAATCCTTTTTCAAGGTCGGCGAGGATGTCGTCGATATGTTCGGTGCCGATGGAGAGGCGGATGGTGCCGGGGTAGATGCCCTGGTCCGCCAGTTCTTCTTCGGTGAGCTGAGAGTGGGTGGTGGAAGCCGGGTGGATCACCAGGCTCTTGACATCCGCCACGTTGGCCAGCAGGGAGAAGATCTCCAGGTTGTCGATGAATTTCCAGGCCGCTTCCTGCCCGCCCTTGATGTCAAAGGTGAAGATGGAAGCTCCGCCCTCGGGGAAATACCGCTGGTAGAGCTGGTGGTCCGGATGGTCCGGCAAGGAGGGGTGATTCACTTTTTCTACCAGCGGATGGTCTTTCAGGAATTCCACGACTTTCTTCGTGTTTTCTGCGTGCCGTTCCAGCCGCAGGGACAGTGTCTCCACTCCCTGCAGCAGGAGGAACGCATTAAAAGGAGCGATTGTCGCGCCGGTGTCCCGAAGGAGAATGGCGCGGATATATGTGACGAAAGCCGCCGGCCCCACTGCGTCGTAGAAGGAAACGCCGTGGTAGCTGGGGTTGGGGTCTGCGATGTTCGGGTACTTGCCGCTGGCCTTCCAGTCGAACTGTCCCGACTCGACGATGATCCCGCCCAGGGTGGTTCCGTGTCCGCCCAGGAATTTTGTCGCCGAGTGGACCACGATGTCCGCCCCGTGTTCGATGGGCCGAATCAGGTAGGGGGTGCCGAAGGTGTTATCGATTACCAGGGGCAGCCCGTGCTTGTGAGCGATTTCCGCGATGGCGTCGATGTCCGGGATATCGCTGTTGGGATTGCCCAGGGTCTCCAGGTAGATGGCCCGGGTGTCTTCCTGGATCGCCCCTTCCACTTCCGTCAGGTTGTGGGCGTCCACGAAGGTGGTTGTGATCCCGTACTGGGGCAGGGTGTGGGCCAGCAGGTTGTAGCTGCCGCCGTAGATGGTCTTCTGGGCGACGATGTGGCCGCCGTTTGCCGCCAGGGCTTCAATGGTGTAGGTGATGGCCGCCGCGCCGGAAGCCAGCGCCAGTGCTGCGCTGCCGCCTTCCAAAGCCGCCACTCTCTTCTCCAGGACGTCCTGGGTGGAGTTGGTCAGCCGGCCGTAGATGTTGCCGGCGTCCGCCAGGCCGAAGCGGTCGGCCGCGTGCTGACTGTTATGGAATACGTAAGAGGTGGTCTGGTAGATGGGGACTGCCCGGGCGTCGCTGGCCGGGTCTGCCTGTTCCTGTCCGACGTGTAACTGCAGTGTTTCGAATTTATAATTACTCATTGTGTTTCTCCTTGTCTTTAGTTTAGTTAATAATCGATGCTCCGGGCTGCAGGGGGCGGCAATAGCTTCCCCGCCGGAATCGGCGCGTGTGAGGGGGCTAAATCGCCTCGGATATCGAAGCGGTAATAAGCGCCTTTCCTCTGGGGAACTATTGCCCGCCTGTAGGCAGCCCTAAAATCAATGTCGTTCCGGGCAATAAAAACGCCCGGGGTTTCGCAACTCCCGGGCAACTGGCTGAAACACTCTCGAATGTTTGGTCAACATCGTTTATCAGTGAGGCGCTTTTGCCGACACGACAAGTCGCCAGCCATGTTACATGCCCGGGAGCTTCTCATTCGACAACACATCCAAAATCCCTGTCCATATGTCTTCTGACGATTCATTCTGTACGCCTCCTTTCCTTTCTGATGTTGGGCCTATTATATCTCTATTCACCTACTATGTCAATAGGTTATTTGAAAAAATTTTTCCCGGGCTTTTTCACCCGGGAATTCTTCATTATCTGAAAGCAGTCATATAGGTCTGGGGGAAGCGCTTCGCCAGCTCCACGCCGGTGCGTTCCGCCGCGGTCCGGTCTTCAAAGATACCAAACACCGTGGGCCCGCTGCCGGTCATCCGGCTCACGGCTGCCCCGCCCTGCAGCATGATCTCCTCGATCTCGCCGACGACGGGCAGGTCCTCCCCGGTGACGTATTCCAGCACATTGATCATGTCACGCTTCAGTTCCGTAATCGGCGCCCCGCCGGTCATGCCACCCACCAGCCGGACGATGTCCGGGTGGGGACGGCTCACCATGTCAGCCATCCGTTCCGAGTACTTCCGGTAGACTTCGCCCGTGGACACGCCCTCCGGCGGTTTGCACAGGAGCACGGTATAGCGGTCCGGATCCAGCCCTTTCACCTGGGTCACGTCCGTTCCGGTGCCCCCGGCCACGGCGGTGCCGCCCCAGATGCAGAAGGGCACATCGGAACCCAGCCGGGCCCCGAATTCGCACAGCCCCTTGTTGGAGAGGTCCAGTTCATAAAGCAGGTTCATGGCCTTCAAAGCTGCGGCGCAGTCTGCGCTGCCGCCGGCCAGTCCCGCCTCCATGGGGATTCGCTTTTCGATGTGGATTTCGATCCCTTCCAGGATCTCGTACATTTCCATCATCAGGGAAACCGCCCGGTACGCCAGGTTGGAAGCATCCGTGGGTATGTTTTCATTGTCGCAGGTCAGCCGGATCTCCCGTTTGCTGCCCCCGGTCTTCCGCAAGGTCACCCGGTCCTTCAGCTCCATCTGCTGCATGACCATCCGCACCTCGTGGTAACCGTTCGGCAGCCGGCCGATCACGTCCAGCGCCAGATTGATTTTTGCATAAGCATCTATGGTTATTTCATTCATGTCGTCTTCCTCTCTTCCTACATCATACAATGAAATCCCGCCTGCCGCAATCAAAATTCGGCCCGGCCGGCCTAACCACGAATGTTTCTTTTTTGAACTGGCGGAACGTTCGCAAATACCCTGTATTTTCAAGGGTTTTTCCGAAAAGAATCCCCTTTGTTCCTTGCTTTTCCGAAGTTCAAATGATAGAATAATAGTGTATGCGATTATAACTCTTCAAGTATATGGAGGCATCAAATGGTATATAGAATATTTGTAGAAAAAATTCCCGGATTCGACGTCGAGGCTCAGAGCCTGTGTGCGGAACTCCGGGAAAATTTGTCTTTGAAGAACCTGCAGTCCGTGCGGATCCTGAACCGCTACGACGTGGAAGGCATCGACGAGGAAACCTATCAGTCTTCCCGGTTCAGCGTCTTCGCGGAAGCCGCGGTGGACATGGTCTACGATGAGACCTTCACCCTGCCGCCCCGCTCCCGCTGCTTTGCGGTGGAATACCTGCCGGGCCAGTACGACCAGCGGGCAGACTCCGCGGCCCAGTGCATCCGGCTGATCAACACCTCCGCCGAACCCACGGTGAAGTATGCAAGGGTCATCGTCCTGGCGGGTTCCATCTCCGACGGGGAACTGGATCAGATTAAAAACTACTACATCAACCCGGTGGATTCCCACGAAGCGGAATGGGACAAGCCCGACTCCCTGGAAATGGAGCTGGAGGCGCCGAAAGCCGTGGACGTGATCGCGGGCTTCCGGGAAATGGGCAGCGTCCAGCTGCAGCTCTACCGCAAGTCCCAGGGCTTCGCCATGAGCGACGACGACCTGGCCTTCGTGCAGGAATACTTTAAATCGGAAGACCGGGATCCCTCGGTAACGGAACTGAAGGTCATCGACACCTACTGGTCCGACCACTGCCGGCACACCACCTTCAACACGGACATCGAAGATGTGACCTTCGAAGACAGCCCCTACGGGCGGCTGGTGCAGAAGGCCTTCAACGAGTACCTGGAAATGCGGAAGGAAGTCTACGGGGACCGTGAAAAACCGGTTTGCCTGATGGATATGGCCACGATCGGCACGAAATACCTGAAGAAGCAGGGGTTGGTAAACGACCTGGATGAATCCGAAGAGGTCAACGCCTGCTCCATCAACGTGAAAGCCACCATCGACGGGCAGGAGGAAGACTGGCTCGTCATGTTCAAGAACGAAACCCACAACCACCCGACGGAGATCGAACCCTTCGGCGGAGCGGCCACCTGCCTGGGCGGCGCCATCCGCGACCCGCTCTCCGGGCGTTCCTACGTGTATCAGGCGATGCGGGTCACCGGCAGCGCCGACCCGAGGACTCCGGTAGACCAGACCCTGGCGGGCAAGCTCCCCCAGCAGAAGATCACCAAGAGCGCGGCAAAGGGCTACAGCTCCTACGGCAACCAGATCGGGCTGGCCACCGGACAGGTCTACGAGATCTACGATCCGGGCTACGTGGCCAAGCGCATGGAAGTCGGCGCGGTCATCGCGGCGGCGCCCAAGGAAAACGTGATCCGGGAAGTTCCCCGGCCGGGCGATGTGATCATCTTAACCGGCGGCCGGACCGGCCGTGACGGCATCGGCGGGGCAACGGGCTCCTCTAAGGAACACACGAAAGAATCGATCTTAAGCTGCGGTGCGGAAGTCCAGAAGGGCAACCCGCCCGTGGAACGGAACCTGCAGCGGCTCTTCCGCCGGAAGGAAGCGGCCCAGCTGATCAAGCGCTGCAACGACTTCGGGGCCGGCGGTGTTTCCGTCGCCATCGGTGAACTGGCGGACAGCCTGGACATCGAACTGGATACGGTCCTGAAGAAATACGACGGCCTCGACGGTACGGAACTGGCCATCTCCGAATCCCAGGAGAGAATGGCCGTAGTCGTCGCCGCCGAAGACGCACAGAAATTTATCGACATGGCCCGGGAAGAGAACCTGGAATCCGTCATCGTGGCGAAAGTCACGGATACCGGACGGATCAAGATGCACTGGAGAGGCGACACCATTCTGGACCTCTCCCGGGATTTCCTGAATACCAACGGAGTACGGCAGAAGACCTCCGCGGCAGTGGAAATGCCGGTGCCGGAAGCACTGGCGGACCTGCAGCGTGAAATGGACCTGCAGTCCATCAAGGATTCCCTGGCGGACCTGAACTGCTGCAGCCAGAAGGGCCTGACGGAAATGTTCGACTCCACCATCGGCGCCGGCACGGTGCTGATGCCCCTGGGCGGCAAACGCCAGCTGACCCCGGCGCTGGGGATGGCTTCCAAGCTGCCGCTGACGGAAGGATATACCGACACGGCGACGCTGATGACCTTCGGCTTCGACCCGCAGCTGTCCTCTCACAGCCCCTATCACGGCGCTCTGTACGCCGTGGTGGATTCCGCGGCGAAGATCACCGCCATGGGCGGGGACTTTCGGAAGATCCGGCTGTCCTTCCAGGAATACTTTGAAAAACTCGGGGACGACCCGAAGCGCTGGGGCAAGCCCCTGGCGGCCCTCCTGGGCTCCATCAAAGCCCAGAAGGAACTGCAGATCCCGTCCATCGGCGGCAAGGACTCCATGTCCGGCACCTTCATGGATCTGCACGTGCCCCCAACTCTGATTTCCTTCGCCGTGACGGCGGAGGACGCCGGGAACATCATTTCCCCGGAATTCAAGGCTGCCGGCAGCCACCTGCTGCTGCTCACTGCGGACCGGGATGCGGAAGGCGTGATCAACTTCGCCCAGCTGAGAGCCAACCTGGACTTCGTCCGGAAGCTCATTCAGGACGGCGACGCCGTTTCCGCACAGACCATCGGCAAGGGCGGCCTCTTCACCGCCATTGCGAAAATGGCCCTGGGCAACAACATCGGCGCAGAACTCACCGGCATGAGCCGGGATCTGCTCCTGGACAAGAACTACGGCGCGCTCCTGCTGGAGATCCCGGGCGACAGAGACCTGGATGCCATCGTGGAAGCCGCTTATGACCTGGGCAACTGCATCTACATCGGATCCACCATTGAAGAACCGGTGATCCGCTTCAATATGCGCATGGACCTGATGGGCACGATCCCCGTGGTCTACAAACTGGAAGAACTCGACCGGGTATGGCAGGCGCCTCTGGAAACCGTCTTCCCGGCTGTGGCGGCGGAAGCCGTCCAGGAGGACATCCCCCAGGTCGAATACAAAGAAAGAAATACCAAGCGTCCGCTGGTGAAGACCGCGAAGCCGAGAGTCTTTATCCCGGTCTTCCCGGGCACCAACTGCGAAGTGGATTCCAAGCGGGCCTTTGAACGGGCCGGCGCCGAGACCCACCTGCACATCCTGCGGAACCTCACCGCCACCGAGCTGGAAGAATCCATCGCCCGGATGGCGAAGGAGATCCGCGCCAGCCAGATGATCATGATCCCCGGCGGATTCAGCGGCGGGGACGAACCGGAAGGTTCCGCGAAATTCATCACCGCGGTCTTCCGCAACCCGGCGGT
>JAFWFI010000096.1 GCA_017515705.1 Bacillota bacterium | reverse complement strand
TCTGAGAGCCGGCTGGGATATTGACGTGATCGGCGGCCGTTACGGACTGTCCTCAAAGGACACGAATCCGGCGCAGATCGCCGCTGTTTATGACAATCTGGCATCCGACGATCCCATCGACGGCTTTACCATCGGCATCATTGATGACGTGACGCACAAATCACTGCCGGTGGACCCGGATTTTGATATTCTCGATGATTTCATTAGCTGCAAATTCTGGGGGCTGGGCGGAGATGGCACAGTCGGCGCCAATAAGAGCACCATTGATATTATCAACAGCACCACCAATCAGTACGGACAGGCGTACTTCGAATATGATGCCAAAAAGACACTGGGGACGACCAAATCCCACCTGCGCTTCAGCCAGAACCCGATCCGCAGTTCCTACTATGTCAAGCGGGCAAATTTCGTCGCCTGTCACAACCACCATTTCATCAACGATTTCGAGGTGGTGGATGAAATCAAGCCGAACGGAACTCTCCTTCTGGACTGTCCCTGGCCGCCCGAGGAAGTGGGAGACCACCTTTCTCCGAAGGTGAAGAGACTCCTGGCAGAAAAAAACGTCACCTTCTACATTGTCAACGCGACCAGACTGGCGGAGGAAGCAGGGTTGGGCGAACATAAGAATTCGATCCTTCAAGCTGCGTTCTTCATGATCAGCGGGGTCATCCCGAAAGAGCAGGCGATCGTCAAGATGCAGGATGCGGTACGGAAAAAGTACCGGTCCAAGGGCGAAGCCGTGGTCGAACGGAACATCCGCGGCCTTGAGGCCGGTGTTGATGGGTTCCGGAAAGTAGAAGTCCCCAAGTCCTGGAAGAATTGTGAGGATGTCGAGGTCAAAAAACCCAGCCGTCCCTGGATCATCGACAACATCGTTCTGCCGATCGACAACCAGGTCGGCGATAACCTTCCGGTCAGCGTTCTGGAAAAAGTGAAAGACGGGCACATGCCGATGGGCATGACAGCCTACGAAAAACGCGGGCTGGCGGTCCGCGTGCCGGAATGGAATCCGGAAAACTGCTCGCAGTGCAACCGGTGTTCCTTCGTTTGCCCGCACGCCGTCATCCGCCCCTTCCTGCTCAATGAAAGCGAAAAGGAAAAGGCACCGGATGGTTTCGTGACGACACCGCTGAGAGGCTATAAATCCAACAGGGGGGAAAAGTTGTATTACAGCCTGCAGATTTCCACCCACGACTGTACAGGCTGCGGAAGCTGCATCCCGGTCTGCCCGGCGAAGGAGCCGGCAATCAAAATGGTGCCCGCGCATCCGGATGAAAAGGATCTGAAAAACTGGAAATACGCGATGAGACTGACTGACAAGGCGGATTTGTTCTCCCGCTATTCCGTCCGCGGAAGCCAGTTCCACCAACCCCTGGTTGAATTCTCTGCTGCCTGCGCGGGATGCGGGGAGACTCCATATGCAAAACTGCTGACCCAGCTGTTCGGTGAGAATGTGTACTGGGCAAACGGGACCGGATGCTCCCAGGCGTGGGGTTCCGGCATGCCAAGCATTCCGTATTG
>JAFWFI010000095.1 GCA_017515705.1 Bacillota bacterium | reverse complement strand
CAAAGAATCCGATTGACATCAAGTGTATTATGTGTTATAGTACAGTTAATCCAAAGGAAAGGAGGTGCAGAAGGACCATGTTTCAAATCGACCTGAAAAGCCGCAAAGCCATTTACGAACAGGTCGTGGACCGATTCAAGGAAATGATCATCACCGGCATTCTGAAACCGGACGAAAAAGTACCTTCTGTGCGGGACCTGGCCAAAGAACTGGCCATCAACCCCAACACCATCCAGAAAGCGTATAAGGAATTGGAGAACCAGGGGTATTTTTATTCCGTGGCAGGCCTGGGAAGCTTTGCCGCCGTACCGGCGGAGAGTTACCGGAACACCGCCCGGATCGAGGAATTGAAGGAGACCGTGAGGACATCGGTGAAAGAGCTGATGTTCCTGCAGTGTCCGGCGGAAGAGATCCGGTCGGTCATCGAAGAGACGGGGCTGCTGCAGAAAGGGGGAGAGGATAAATGATCGAAATCAAAAGCCTGACAAAGACCTTTGACGGATTCAAGGCGCTGGACAATCTGAATATGCATGTTCGCAAGGGTTCGATCTACGGTCTGGTAGGCGTCAACGGTTCCGGCAAGACCACGCTGATCAAGCATCTGACCGGGGTTTACCGTCCGGACAGCGGCGAGGTTCTGGTGGACGGGCAGCCGGTTTACGACAATGTGGAGATACATGAGCGGATGAGTTACATCGCCGACGACCTGTACTTCTTCAGTATGTACAATTTAAAGGGGTTTGCAGCTTATTACCGCAAGTTGTATCCGAACTGGGACCAGGAGCGTTATGCGGAACTGGTGAAGCAGTTCGGCCTCAGTGAGACGCAGAAGCTGTCGAAGTTTTCCAAGGGCATGCAGAAGCAGGCTGCTTTCATCCTGGCCATGTCCTCCCGGCCGGATGTGCTTGTGCTGGACGAACCCATCGACGGACTGGATCCGCTGATCCGGCGAATGGTGATCCGGGACATCGTGGAGGAAGTGGCGGAACGGGAGATGACCGTGCTGGTCTCTTCCCACAACTTAAAGGACATGGAGGGGCTGTGCGATTGCATCGGCATCATCAGCAAGGGGTCCATGCTGCTGGAGCGGGACCTGGACGACCTGAAGTCCGACGTTCATAAGATCCAGGCGGTCTTCCCGGAAGGGACGGCGGCACCGGTGGAGGGCATGAACGTGTTATTCAGCGAACAAAAGGGCAGTGTGGAGATGTTTATCATCCGGGGGAACGGCGAAGAAATCGAGAACCGGTTCCGGGCGGCGGGCCCGGTGGTCTTTGACCGTCTGCCCATGACCCTGGAGGAAATCTTCATTTATGAAACGGGAGGTGACAGGGATGAATTCCGGGAAATCTTATTCTAAGAATGCGCTGATCTCGGTTCCCCTGATCGTGGAGAACCTGAAACGATTCTGGCTGGGCAGTGTCCTGGCGTTCATCGGATATGTGATCATGTGCTGTGTGCCGGTGCTGATGACGGAGGAAGAATATGTGAGCCAGGTCATGGAAACGATCCGGATCCCGGCGACCATCTGGGCTGCCGGAGTGGCCATCGTGGCGGCGCTGCTGATTTACCGCTACCTGCACCAGCAGAGTTCGGCGGCCATCGTTCATGCGATGCCCCTGTCGAGAAAGCAGCTGTTTCATTCCAACTTCCTGTCGGGAATGATCCTGTGCCTGGCGCCGGTCGTGCTGACCGGCATCATCCTGATGATCATCCGTGCGGTGGGCGGACCGATGAACTTTGTCGAGTTCGATATGGTGAAGGGATTTGTTCAAACGGATATGTTCAGTTACGGGCAGATCCTCCTTTTCACCGGAGGCCTCCTGATGGTGAATATCACCGTATATGCCGTTGCAGTGCTGGCGGCAGTGCTCACGGGAACCTCCCTGACACAGGCGGGGGTGAATGTGGTCCTGCTGGGCGTTTTTTCCGCAGTGATCCTGATCCTGATCGGCCTGGGGAGCCTGTTCCTGTTCGGCTTTACGCCGCCGGAATCCCTGACCAGTCTGGCGCTGTATCTGAGTCCGGTATCCGGGCTGCTGGTCGACCCGTCGTGGAAAGCTCTGGGCGGCTACCTGATCGCATCCGTGGTCCTGTATATGGCGGCTTACTGCCTGTATCAGAGACGGAAGCTGGAACGGGCGACGGATACCCTGGCCTTCGATTTCAGCAAACCCATCGTGAAGTACCTGCTGACCTTCTGCGGCATGGCGGGACTGGGCTTCCTGTTCAACCTTCTGGCGCCGGAGAATCTGCAGATGCCGATGCTGTACCTGGGATGCATCCTGGGCGCGCTGATCACCTACGTGGCGGTGGAAATGCTGATCCAGAAGCGGTTCAAAATCAAGGGCTTTGTCAGGGGATTCGGACTCTTCGCCATTGCGGCGGTGGTCCTGTTCGCAGGCTTCCATGCGGACATTATGGGATATGAGAAAAACGTGCCGGACGCCGATCAGCTGGCAGGCGTGGAAAAGGGCGTCATCGATTACAGCTATGACGGCGCCTGGTCGGAAGACGGTTTTATCCGGGATGAAGCTACGCTGAAGGAAGTGGCGGCGCTTCATCGGGATATCGCAGCAGACAGGGAAGAACTGAAGGACATCTCCGAAAACGGCTACACCAGATCTGTTTCGCTGAACTATGAACTGAAAAACGGAAAACATATGCGGCGGACTTACATAGTTCCCCAGTCGTGGCTCATGGGCAACGAACACTTCCGGGCGATGGTGGAAAGCCGGGCCTATAAGGAAAGTCTGTACCCGGTGCTGGCCTGGAAGGATGACGAGGTCGTCGTCGACCGCATCATTCTCTCTCCCCAGGGAATCAGTGAAGGGGAATTCGGCAAGGTTTCGGCGGTCCTTTCCGAAAAGGAGGAACTCCGGAGTCTGACGGAAGCCATCCGGGCGGACCTGGAACAGGTGAAGTTAGAGGACATGCCGGATTTCGGCGGCTCCAAGCCGACGCTGCTCAGCCTGGAGTATCAGGTGAAGAAGCCGATGAAGATTTCGAAGGAAATGGACCAGCTGTATTTTGAACGGTATGGCGTCCATTACGATGAGGACTGCCGGTACTATTACATCGATATCACGGACGGTTTCAAAAAAACGCTGGAGCTGCTGAAGGACCGGGGGCTGTACGAGTCCCTGGTCATCGGGCCGGAGGACGTGGATCGGATGGAAGTGGGCTTGTATGAGCGGTCGCCGGAAGAAGACGTCGACGAGGTGGATTACGCAGAACCGCCGAAACCCCTGAAGACCATGACCCTCACGGATCCGGAGCAGTTCCGGAAAGTGCTGGAGAAGGCGGCGGGCACTTGCTGGGCGGACCGCTACTATGAAGTCCGGGTTTACCCGGTGTTCGGGTCCGTGAACGAGGAAGACGGCGGTTTGTACCTGTACTTCGAGGAAGAAAACGTGCCGGATTTCATTCGCACCGGGGTCCGGTAAAACATTTATTGAGAGTGAAAGAATAAAATTGCAGGCGTCAAGGAAAAATGCTTGACGCCTGCTTTCTTTTTGTGTAAAATAGAGAAGCTTGACAGGTGGTGAAAACGTGATCGATGTACGGACGGCGCTGCTCTTCGATTTTTACGGGCAGCTCTTGACAGAAAAACAACAGGAAGTGATGCATCTTTACTTTGAAGGAGATTATTCTCTTCGGGAGATCGCGGAGGAACTGCAGGTCAGCCGTCAGGCGGTCCACGACATGATCAAAAAATCCCGGAAAGCCCTGGGAGATTATGAAGAAAAAATGGGACTGGCGGAACGCTTCACCCGGCAGGAAGACGCCCTGCAGGCGGTGGGGGCGATCGCGGAAAGCCTTCTGGAGGAAACCCGGCAAAACGGGGAGCGGAAGGAACTGACGGACAAACTGAAACAAATCCAGACAATCATAGCAGAATTGGAACAGGAGATATAACGGATGGCATTTGAAAACCTTTCGGAACGGCTGCAAAACACGTTCAGAAAAATGCAGGGGAAAACCTTAAATGAGATCGAGATCAACGACGCCCTGCGGGAAGTCCGGATGGCGCTGCTGGAGGCGGACGTCAGCCTGGAAGTCGTGCGGGAATTCGTAAGCGCAGTGCGGGAAAAGGCACTGGGCCAGGAGATCAAAGGCGGACTGACGGCGGACCAGCAGATGATCAAGATCGTCAAGGAAGAACTGACCGAGGTCATGGGCGGTGAGATCAGCAAGCTGACCTATTCCCCCTCGGGCTTTACCACCATCCTCATGGCGGGCCTGCAGGGTACCGGTAAAACCACCACCTGCGGGAAGCTGGCCCTGCACCTGAAAAACCAGGGCAAGAAGGTCATGCTGGCGGCCTGCGACGTCTACCGTCCCGCGGCTGTGGACCAGCTGCAGATCGTAGGCGACAAGGTCGGCGTACCGGTCTTTTCCATGCCGGACAGCAAAGAGCCGGACAAGATCGCCGCAGCGGCGAAGCGGGAAGCGGAGATCAAGGGATACAACATCCTCATCGTGGACACCTCCGGTCGTCTGCACGTGGATGAAGACCTGATGAACGAGATTGTCCGGGTCCGGGACGCGGTGGATCCCCATGAAATCTTATTGGTGGTGGACTCTATGACCGGTCAGGATGCGGTCACGGCAGCCAAGGCCTTCAATGAGCGGCTGGAAATCAGCGGCATCGTGATGACCAAGATGGACGGCGACACCCGGGGCGGTGCGGCCCTTTCCGTCAAGAAGGTCACGGGGAAACCCATCAAGTTCGTGGGCGCCGGGGAAAAAGCCGAGGCGCTGGAAGAATTCCATCCGGACCGGATGGCATCCCGGATCCTGGGGATGGGGGATATGGAATCCCTGATCGAACAGGCGGAAAAGCAGTTCGACAAGGAAAAAGTCGAGAAGATCGACAAAAAACTGAAAGCCAACAAGGGGCTCGACCTGGAAGACTTCCTGGATCAGATCCAGCAGGTGAGAAAGATCGACAACCTGAACAATATGCTCAAGATGATCCCGGGCGTCCGGTCCAAGGACATCGACAAGGTGGACATGGACAACACCAACCGGGAAATGAAGCGGATGGAAGCTATCATCCAATCCATGACGCCCCAGGAGCGGCGAAACCCGGAAATCATCAACGGCAGCCGGAGAAAACGGATCGCCGACGGCTGCGGGATGACCGTGACCGACGTCAACGCTCTTCTGAAACGCTTCGAGGACACCAAGAAGATGATGAAGATGTACGGCGGACAGATGGGCTACGGCGGCCAGCCGGGCGGACGGCCGGTGAAGCAGCGCAAGCCGGATTTCCAGAACGGCAAGCCGGTCAAAAAAGAGCGGCATAAGAAACAGAAAAAGAAGAAGAGATAGGAGATTGGAGATAGAAGATAGAAGATCAAAGAGATCTCTCCCATCTCCAATCTTCCATCTCCCATCTGAATATAAAAAACAAAATAATAAATGGAGGAACGTAACAATGGCAGTAAAAATCAGATTGAGAAGAATGGGTGCGAAGAAAAGACCTTTTTATAGAGTCGTAGTAGCGGATTCCCGTTCCCCGAGAGACGGCAGATTCATCGAAGAAATCGGTTATTTCAACCCGATCGCAACTCCGGAAGAACTGAAGATCGACGTGGAAGCAGCTCAGAAATGGCTGGCTACCGGCGCACAGCCGACCGATACCGCAAGAGCTCTGCTGAAGAAAGCCGGCGTGTATGACAAGGCGTCTGCAGCGGAAGCAGCTCCGGCTGAAGAAGCACCTGCAGAAGAAGCAGTGGAAGCAGCCGAAGAAGCACCGGCAGAAGAAGAGTAGTACAGGAGACACAAAATGGTTGAATTAGTAGAAGCTATTGCGAAGTCTTTAGTGGATCATCCGGAACAGGTCAGTGTGACCCAGACGGAACACAATCAGACTCTGGTACTGGAGCTGAGGGTGGCTCCGGATGACATGGGCAAGGTCATCGGCAAGCAGGGACGGATCGCCAAGGCTATCCGTATCGTGGTGAAAGCCGCTGCGACCAAGATGAACAAGAAAGTCGTCGTAGAAATCGCTCAGTAAGAAAGAAAAGGGTCCGAAGCGGCCCTTTTTTGCTTTAAACGGAGAGAAAGCAATGTTGGAAAGATTTAAACTGGGACAGATCGTCAACGCCGTGGGTCTGAAGGGGGAGAGCAAGGTCTACCCCTATACGGATTACAAGGAACGGTTTGAGGAGCTGGACCGCCTGTATATAGAAGACAAAGTCTGCGAAATCGAACGGGTCCGCTATCAGGGGAATCTGGCCATTGTCAAGTTCAAAGGCGTAAACGACCGGAATGCGGCGGAAGCACTGAAGGGGAAATACCTTTACATCGACCGGGAGAACGCCCGGGAACTGGAGGAAGACGAATACTTCGTTCCGGACCTGGTGGGTCTGAAGGTCTGTTCGCCGGAAGGCGAGATCTACGGAACCCTGAAGGACGTGATCCAGAACACCGCCCAGGACGTGTACGAAGTTGAAAAACCCGGCGGCGGGGTCTTCATGATCCCGGCGGTGAAGCAGTTTGTGAAGAAGGTGGATATCCCCGGCGGGGTGATCACCGTGGAACTGATCGAGGGGATGATGGAATGAGAATCGACGTACTGACGGTATTTCCGGAGATGTTCGGACCGGTGGTAACGGACAGCATCCTGGGCCGGGCCAACGAGTCAGGCCTGCTGGACGTGCGGGTCCACAACGTCCGGGACTATACCACGGACAAGCATAACAAGACCGACGAAGCGCCTTTCGGCGGCGGCGCCGGGATGGTGATGTTCGCCGAACCCATTTCCGCCTGCCTGGAGGATATCGGCACGGAGGGGCGCAAGCTCTTATACATGTCTCCCCGGGGGAAAGTTCTGACCCATGAAAAGGTGCTGGAACTGGCGGCGGGGGAGGACCTGGTGATCCTCTGCGGCCACTACGAAGGGGTGGACCAGCGGGTGCTGGACTACTGGGACATGGAAGAGGTCTCCATCGGGGACTATATTCTTACCGGCGGGGAACTGCCGGCCATGGTTCTCATCGACAGCGTGGCCCGGTTTATTCCGGGCGTCCTGGGGAACAGTCAGGCTCATTTCGAAGAATCTGTTGCCAGCGGGCTGCTGGAATATCCCCAGTATACCAAGCCCAGGGAATGGCGGGGGATGCCGGTGCCGGAAGTGCTGCTGAATGGCCATCACGAAAACATTCACCTGTGGCAGCTGGAGGAGGCCTTGAAGCTCACGAAGGAGCGCCGCCCGGACCTCTTCGAAAAGTACGTGGAAGAGCACCGGGACTCCATGACGAAGAAAGAGAAGAAAGTGCTGGAAAAGGTGCTGGAGGAAATGGGTTAATTCCTTTATGTGGGACAGGAACTGACGATCCGGGAAGGCGGACGTACGTACGGGACCTTTACTGTTACAGGAATTCGCTAAAAACCCTGAAAAGGTATTACCCGGAAAGGAGAAAGAATAATGGGAGCATCAAAAACAATTCGCTTCGCATGGGTTATGGCATTGGTATTATGCCTTGCAGTGATGGCATGCGGCTGCTCGGCGGGCGGGGAGACAGATCCGCCGGCTGATACGGAGACAAACAGCATCGGAGAGAATGCAGCGGAAAACACGGATGCTGCCGATTCGGCGCCGGGGGTCTATGCCGAACTCAGGCAGTATGATAATACGGTAGAAATCGTCCCGGTACCGGGCGGTATTACAGACAGCACCGTACTCCCGACTTTCAAGTGCACGTTCGGAGAGATGACAAACGAAGCGCAGAATGCGCTTGAAGAAGGCCGGGTATTTCCCAGGGAATTCTTCAGAGACCTGACCGCATGCATGCTGGTCAGTGAGGAATCGATGGCAGGAAAGGAACATGATGCGATCATGTATTCTCTGTCCACACTTGCGGCCATGGCCAATGAGTTCTGGTCGCTGGATCCTGTACTTAAGAATGTGGTGTATGAGTTGGGCGATGACGGCAGTGTTGCCAGGAGCATCTACAATGTGAACTTTGGATCTGCCGGTCAGGACGGGCAGATAGTATATGATAACCGGGCACGCCAATGGTACCTTGGAGACGCGAAGTATTCCGGCAGCATCGACGACGAAGAGACCCTTGCGGTGTGGTGGACGGTATTTGATATTGCGGACGGAAACATCAAATAAATAAACAATAAAAAACCGAGGCTGACCAGCCTCGGTTTTGCTGTTACGGGAGTATCACAGTCCGTTGACAACATTGACGGGTTTTCCTTCCACAAAGGAACGGATGTTGTCAAAGGCGATTCTGTGGAGCCGGACCCTGGCGGCATCCGAAGCCCAGGACACATGGGGCGAGATGAAGCAGTTTTCGCATTCAAAGAGCGGATTGTCTGCCTCCGGCGGTTCCTTGCACAGTACGTCCAGACCGGCACCGTAGATTTTTCCGGCTTTCAGGGCTTCCGCCAGGTCTGCTTCGTTGATGAGCGGACCCCGGCCGGTGTTGATCAGGATCGCCGTGGGCTTCATGAGCGCCAGGCTTTCTTTGTTGATCATTTCCCTGGTGGCATCCGTCAGTGGGCAGTGAAGGGAGACCACGTCGGATTCCTTCAGCAGTGTTTCCTTGTCACAGAAAGACAGATCCCCGCATTCCAGGGAGGGATCCGGCGTCCGGGTAAAGACCAGGACCTTCATGCCGAAAGCCCGGGCAATGGATGCCACTTTCTTTCCGATGGAACCGAAGCCGACGATCCCCAGGGTCTTGCCGGCCATTTCCATCTGGGGATAGTCCCAGAAGGTAAAGTCCCTGCAGCGGGCCCATTTGCCGTCCCGGATGGAAGCCGCATGGTCCGCCACGCGGTTGGTGATATTGAAGAGGTGGGCAAAAACGTTTTGCGCCACAGTGTCCGTGCTGTAAGCGGGAATGTTGGTTACCGGAATGCCTTTTTCCTTTGCGTAAGCCACGTCCACGATGTTGTAGCCCGTAGCCAGGACGCCGATCCATTTCAGGGTCGGACAGGAATCCATGGATTCTGCAGTAACAGGAACTTTGTTGGTAAAGACGAAATCTGCGCCGCTGATGCGTTCGATGACTTCCTCCGGCTTTGTCCGGTCATAGAGGACCACCTCGCCGAATTCCTTCAGCGGTTCCCAGCTGATATCGCCGGGGTTGGCGGCATAGCCGTCCAGAATCACGATTTTGCTCATATCGCACCTCCTGTTCGTTTTCGGTTGCCCCGATAGTAGCATATTCCGAAGGGAAGTGCAAGGGGATTATCGAGAGCTGCGGCAAGGGCACCGCAGCCCGTGCGGAAGCAGCGCGGATCGTGATGAATGACGGTGCACGTGAAAACGGTTGACAAAATCAACCAACCTATTGTAATATATATGGGCGGCCAAAAGCCGCCCTTACAAGGGCCATTAGCTCAGTTGGTCAGAGCCCCCGGCTCATAACCGGGTAGTCCCGGGTTCAAGTCCCTGATGGCCCACCATTTTTTTATGCCCAGGTAGCTCAGTCGGTAGAGCAGGGGACTGAAAATCCCCGTGTCCTTGGTTCAATTCCGAGCCTGGGCACCACCTTTCCGGATTCCGGTGGAGTCCGGATTTTTTTATTGCCACGGCCGCCGGTTTTTGGGTATAATTAAGGGTAAGGAATCTGATAAACGGAAAGGAAATCCCGTATGATGTATTTGAATAAAGAGCAGAACGTGAACCGTTTTGATAAGAACAACGAGCCGGTGCTGCGGTGCAGCCTGCCGGCCTCCATCACCTTTGAAACCAACGACAGTTTCGCGGGTCAGGTCCAAAGCGAGGACGACTCCATGGACTCCTTCGACTACGACATCATCAACCCCTGCACCGGGCCGGTGTATTTTGAAGGCGTGAAGCCGGGCGATGTGCTGGAAATCGAAATCAAAAGCATTCGCTGCAAGTCGCCGGGGTGGGCCATGTGCGTACCGAATGAAGGTGTCATCGGCCACCTGGTGAAGGAGCCAAAGACAAAGATCTACCATTTTGACGACGAGATCCTGGACCTGGGCGGCGGCATTAAAGTGCCGGTGGAACCCATGATCGGCGTCATCGGCGTGGCGCCGGCGGGGGAACCCCTGCGGGCCATCATGCCGGGAGACCACGGCGGAAACATGGACAACAACATGATCAAAGCCGGGGCCACGGTTTACCTGCCGGTGCAGGTGGAAGGCGGCCTGCTGGCCATGGGAGACCTCCATGTCCGCATGGGGGACGGCGAAAGCTTCTACACCGGCATTGAAGTCGGCGGCGTGGTGGAAGTGAGCGTCAACGTTCGCCGCGACCTGAAGATGGATATTCCTTTTGTAAAATGTGACGGCCGGTTTGCTTCCGCAGCCACCGAGGAAACGGTGGAAGGCGCCACCTCCAAGGCCATGGAAAAACTGGTGCAGTTCATTGTGGACAACGGACGGCTGGATTTCTATGAAGCCGGCTTCCTCTGCGGCGCCTGCGCCCACATGGAGGTCTGCCAGGTGGTGGATCCCCACAAGACCATGCGGATGGCCATCGGACTGGACGTGCTGAAACAGGCGGGGGTCGAAGTATAGTCCGCCGGAGGTGCTGGAATGAACGAAAGTACAAGGTTCAGGGCCGGGTACTTCCTGGCACTGGCATCGGCGCTGTTTTACGCCCTGCAGGTGGTGGTGAACAAGTATGTCATTTCCTCCGGGGTGACAGCCCGGGACGAACTCGTGATCGTCTACACCGGCTCCACGGTGGTGCTGCTGGCGGTCTTTCTGCTGCAGCGGAAGAAGAGCGGAGCGGGATTGTTCCCGGAAAAGCGTTTTGGCATCCCCATTATCGTCCAGGGGGTGGTGGGCTGCTGCTTCACCAGTTTCTTTCTCTTCCTGGCGATGGAGAGGATGAATGCCGGGATCTGTTCCATGCTGTTGTACCTGTGCCCGATTTATGTCTGCATATTCTTCATGGCTACGGGCATTCGGAAGATCAGTTTCTATAATAAATTAGCGGTGGTTCTGGCCTTTGCCGGAGCGGTGCTGGTGCTGAATCTGGTGGGCGGCGGTTCGCTGAAATGGAGTGCCGCGGGGATTTTGCTGGGGCTGCTCAGCGGAATCTGCTACGCTTTCTACAGCGTGCATGCAGACCTGAAACTCAAGGAAATGCCGGCGATGCAGATGCTGTTTTACATGTATCTCGTGGCGATGGCCGCCTTCTGGGTCCTGAATCCGGGATTCCTGGCGGATCCGCCCCGGATCCCGATGACTCTGGCGCCGGTGATCCTCTTCGCCGTATTCCTGCAGGTGATGCCGCTGGCATTGATCAATCTGTCCATCCGGATGATCGGCTCCAACAAAACCACGGTGATCGCAACCTTGGAACTGCCGCTGACGGTGCTGCTGGCCTTCTTCATCCTGGGAGAACAGATGACCCTGCTTCAGGTCCTGGGAATCGGGCTGGTGCTGATCGCGGTAATCATTATACAGATTAAAAAAGACTGAAGACTTTAAGACTATAGACAGAAGATAAAAGGAGGCGATGGGATGGCGTTTCGATGCACCAACTGCAACGGAGACATCCGGTTCGACATTGAATCCCAGCTGATGAAGTGCGACCACTGCGGGAGCACTTTTGACCCGGATTCCTTCCGGGTGAGAAATGTCAGCGATGAGGAAGTGCTCCGGGATCAGGGGCTGACCCTGTTCCTGTGCAGCGGCTGCGGCGCGGAGCTGCAGGGGACGGAGGAGTCCGAAGTGGGATTCTGCCCCTATTGCGGCGGCCAGAGTTTTCTGAAGAAAGGATCCGGCGGGGGTGAGGTGGAGAATATCCTGCCCTTCCAGATCACGAAAGACCGTTGCGCGGAGCTGTTCCGGCAGTATGCACGGGGTGTGCGCTACCTGCCGAAGGACATGAAGCGGCCGGAGCATCTGGAGAACTTTACCGGCATTTATATGCCCTATTACGAATATGACGTGGAAATGGGGAAACCGTCGATCCAGGGATCGAAGACGGTGGAGCATCACAAATCCTATGATGTGGTGAACACCTATCAGATCGATGCGCAGATCCAGGGAGACTACTGCGGCGTGCCCTATGACGCCAGCCGGTACCTGGACGACGAGATCGCCGACCGGGTGCTGCCCTTTGACATGAGCAAGCAAAGGGAATTCACACCGGCCTACCTGTCCGGCTTCTATGCGGATGCATCCACGGTTCCGCCGGCGACCTATTATGCGGACGCCAGGGAACAGGCTTCTCAGGACATGGTGGATGAAATCGCCAATCAGGTATACCGGAAGGAACGGATCAAGGTGGAAAAGGAAACCGCATCCATCCCGGCACAGACCCGGGGACACCATGCGTCGCTGCTGCCCATGTGGTTCCTGACCTGGCGAAAAGGCGAGAGGGTAGCCTATGCGGTGGTGAACGGCGAGTCCGGCAAGGTCACGGCAGACCTGCCGGTGGATATGAAAGCCTTTGCCCTGGGCTGCCTGGTGATCGCGGGGGCGATTTTCGCCTTCCTGGAATTGCTGTTCCAGCCCACGCCGGGGCTGACCTCGGTGATCAGCCTGGTCTGCGGGGCGCTGATGGCGGTGTCCGTCCGCAGCAGCACCAAACAGCTCTACGAAAAACAGACCCATGCCAACGATAAGGGGTGGAAGGCGGGAACGAATCAGGAAGATGCGGAGCAGGCCGAAGCTGCCCGCAAGCGAAAGGCCCGCCGGAAGGTCACGGTACCCACCACGGTCTTCGCTCTTCTGGCAATCATGCTCCTGTCCGCAGGCCCGAACCTGCTGAATATGGTGGGAGGCACTTTAGGCGTGTTGGTAGGCGCCGCTGCGCTGCTGCTGACGCTGATCATGGCGGCCAGCGTATTCAAACTGAAACGGGAGATCCCCCAGAAGCAGCCGGTGTTTGCCATCCTGCTGATCCTGGCGGGGGTTATTCTGAATACAGTGATCGTTTATCTGGCGCCGGTCAACGACGGCTGGTATTACCTGGGCGATGCAGTGGGGATCCTGCTGCTGGTTATCGCCGCGGTATCGATGATGAGAGTATACAATACCGGAACAACACGGCCGCTGCCCAAACTGTTCGACAGAAATGAGGTGTGAGGAATGAAAAAGAAACTGACGATGATGATCGTGTTCCTGATTTGCCTTTCCTCTGCCTGCACCCTTGCCTTCGCGGCGAATATACTGACGGTGGAAGACCAGGCCGGACTGTTGACGGAAGCCCAGGCGGCAGCCCTGCAGGAAGACTATGCGGAGCTTACCAATTACATGGATGGAGCGGTAGTTACGGTAGCGACCTACCAGGGAGAGACCTCCCAGGCGGCGGAGCAGTATGCGATCGAGCATTACGGCAATGATGCGGCGGTGGTCTTCATGATCGACATGTACAACCGCGAAATCTACGTGTACGCCAACGGGGATGCCCTGAAGACGATTTCCAGGGCGGATGCCCGGGCCATTACGGACAATATCTACAAGGATGCTTCCCGGGGGGATTTTTACGCCTGCATCTGCAAGGCGCTGGACCAGATCCTGGGAAAGTGCCAGGGGCAGAGACTGGCCCGTCCGGTGAAGCATATTACCAATGCCATGATCGCGATCCTTCTGGGGATCCTGATCAATTACCTGATTGCTGTCAGCTCCCGGAGAGCGCGCTATGAGCGTCGGACCCGGGGCAGCGTCAGCGTAAACGCTTCCCGCAGGGCGCCGATCCTTCCGGGAATCGGACTGGCGGGCGCCGTGCTTCTCAGCAGCATGCGGGTCTATCACGAAAGCAGTTCTTCCTCCGGAGGCGGAATCGGCGGCGGAGGAGGCTTCGGCGGCGGAGGCGGCCACGTCGGCGGCGGAGGCGGCCACAGCTTCTAAAAATGCTTATACAGACAGAAAAAGAGGGACCCGGAGTCCCTCTTTTTTATTGAAGAAAAATGGAAATGAGGTGGCAAGAATGGCTTTTATGAGTCATGGGGACGGTTCTTTTTGACTCGTTCTTATATGACAGGTGGATAGTGGGGTGTCATCTTACAGCAGGAGCTTAAAGCTTGAGGATGGGAGCCTGGAGCCGGGAGATAGGAGCCGTCCTCTCCCCACTTTTGCTTAGTATCGGAGCAGAAGTGGGGAAAAGAGCCAGGGCTTTGCCTATAAAACAGGTGAGTGGATTGTATGATCTCACAAAGGTCTTATCTGCTTCTCTTCCACCGCCTGAGGACATCCTTCAGCGGCTCATCCAAGTAGGAATAAGCTTTCTCTTTGATCCGGTCCGGAATGCCGTACGCTGCTTCGGCGATGCTTCCCGTGATGGCGGCCAGGGTATCGCTGTCGCCGCCGAGAGAGATCGCATTTCGGATCGCATCTTCAAAATCCGTGCTTTCCAGAAAGGCGATGATCGCCTGCGGAACAGTTCCCTGACAGGTTTCATTAAACCTGTATCCGGGACGAATCTCATCCAGCGTTTTCGACAAATCATACCCGTATACTCTTTCTATATGGGCTCTGATGCGTTTTTTGATCTCTGCAGGGTCATTGCTGATGGGTTCTTCACCATCGCCGCAATAGCCGCCAAAATAATAACGGCACAGAAAGATCGCATCCGCCGTGGCCATCGCCCCTTTGATGCCTTCCGGATGATTATGTGTGACTTCCGCAGACAGCCAGGCCAGTTCTCTTCCGTTTGACGGCAGCAATCCCGTCCTTGCATAAACGCCGCAATCCATGACCCAGGCGCATGGCGATACGCGCATGGCGGATCCATTGCCGTAGCTGTTATAGGGTTCGCGATTATCCGTGAATAACCACGTGCGGAATCTCCCGCCGTATCCGGCATCTGGGTATAGTCTGCCGTGTTTCTTCATGGCATCGATAAAGTCCTCCCGCTGCCCGCCGTTCATCACCGCTTCCGCGACCGCACAGGTCATCACCGTATCATCGGTAAAGAAACAGTCCTCCCGAAACAACGGAAAGTCTTTTGTTTTGATGTTATGAAATTCATAAACCGAACCTACAATATCTCCAATAATTGCTCCTAACATAATGCATTACCTCCTTGTTCTTTTGTTGTGACAAGTATAACAAAGCGGAGCATCGAATGTGTCGCCCGCAAGGCGACTTTTGCCTGAACGGACAAAGAAAAAACCCTTGAGATCAAATCTCAAGGGTTTTCTTTGGTCGGGATGACAGGATTCGAACCTGCGGCCTACTACTCCCGAAGCAGTCACGCTACCAAACTGCGCCACATCCCGAAATGTGGTGCCCAGGCTCGGAATTGAACCAAGGACACGGGGATTTTCAGTCCCCTGCTCTACCGACTGAGCTACCTGGGCAAATCTATTTTTGAACGGTCTGGTCGGGGTGGCAGGATTTGAACCCGCGACCCACTGGTCCCAAACCAGTTGCGCTACCAAGCTGCGCTACACCCCGACAGCAATAATAATATACACCCAAACGGACACTTTGTAAAGCATAAATTTACGTTTTTTTTCGTTATTTTTTTATCGAATTGTTTTTAACATCTTTACAAATAACTGTATATTCTATAGAATAGAATAGTTATAATATCTTTCAAGTTGAGGTCTGAAATGAATACATCAAAATGTGAAGCATTAGTAAAGCGCGACAAGAAAGTCATTGCACCCTGTTCGCACCTGTCCTATTTTCCCCTGGCGGTAGCCAAGGCAGAGGGAGCGATCCTGACGGACTATGACGGGAATGAGTTTATCGATTTTCTGACCAGCGCATCATCATTGAACCTGGGGAGTTCCAACCCCATTATCACAAAGGCTATCCGGGATCAGCTGGATCTATACACCCAGTATACCCAGGCTTACAGTTACAGCGAACCGGCAGTATCCTATGCGGAGCGGCTGGTATCCGTTTATCCGGGAGGCGTGGACGCCAAGGTCTGCTTCGGCAACTGCGGTTCCGACGGCAACGACGCCGCGGTGAAATTTGCCCGGGCCTACACCGGACGCACCAAGATTATTACCTTCCTGAACGCTTATCATGGCAGCACCTACGGCTCGGCTACCATGACAACCTGTTCGCCCCTGATCCATGAGAAAATGGGGCCCTTCCTTCCAGACTGCTTTGTTTTTCCTTACTTCGGGATCGACACACCGGATGAGGTGGTGGAAAAAGAATGCACGGCTCAGATGGAAATGGCCTTTTCCACATGGCTGCCGGCCAATGAAGTGGCGGCGGTCATCGTCGAACCCCTGCAGGGGGACGGCGGCCTGCTGCCGGCGCATCCCTACTTCATGAAAAAACTGTACGAACTCTGCAAGGCCAACGGCATCCTGTTCATCTCGGAAGAAGTGCAGCAGGGATTCTGGCGGACCGGGAAGATGTTCTCCATTGAACACTATGACATCGTTCCCGACGGGATCATCATGGGCAAGTCCATCGGCGCGTCCCTGACTCTGGGCGCTTTCATGGCGAAGTCGGAAATCATCGACTGCCTGCCGGCGCCGGCCCACCTGTTTACGCTGGGTGCGAATGCCATCGCCTGCGCAGCGGGCAAGGCGGCTTTCGATTATTACCAGACGGAAGAATTCCAGACTCTGCTGAAAAACAACGTTGCCCTGGCGGAACGCAAAGCGGCGGAATTGAAGGAAAAACATCCGCAGATCGTTTCGTTCACCCGGAACCTGGGGCTGTCCATGGGCATCGGCGTGCAGAAACCCGATGGGACGCCGGACCTGGAAGGCGTCTTCAAGATCCTGTTCCACTGCTATGAACTGGGTCTGATCGTGATCTCGGTAGCAGGGAACATCCTGCGGATCCAGCCGCCCCTGAACATTGAACCGGAGCTGCTGGAAAAAGGATTCGATATTATTGATCAGTCCATGACGGATTTCGAAGCCGGAAAGATCGGTGACGAAGTTCTGAAACACAAGGCTGGATGGTAATATAAAACTCAGGGGTCGAGGGTAAAGGACAACCAAATGAGCAACAACTAAGGAGGATTGTATGGAAACCAAAAAGAGAGGAATAACCAGATGGCTTATTCCTGGTTTGATCTTCCAGTCGGTTACGATCGGCGGAGGATACGGAACCGGTGCTGAAATCGCACAGTATTTCGGCGCAAGCGGGTACGTTGGTGGTCTCTTGTCCGCTGTGGTCACATTAGTGATCTGGGCTGTGATGTGTGCAGTCACCTTCGAATTCGTTCGGGTCTTCAAGACCTATGACTACGGTTCCATGATGGGAAAACTGCTGGGCAAAGCAGGTATCCTGTACGACATTTTATATTATATTATGATGTTCATCGTGCTGGGCGTACTGAATGCTACCGCCGGCAGCATGATGTCCGCGCTGACAGGCACCAGCAAATGGCTGGGCGTAGCCATCCTTTCCGTTGGCGTTATCTACCTGGTATTCAAGGGTACCGTCATGATTGAAAGAGTGCTGTCCTTCTGGTCCTATGTACTGTACGCGGTATACATCGTTTTCATGATCGTTGTTTTCGTGAAATTTGGCAGCAACATTTCCGCAGAATTTGCCAAGGGAGAAATCAACTCCAGCTGGTTCAGCAATGGTTGCTCCTATGCACTGTATAACCTGGTAGTCGTTCCGCTGATCCTGTACACGGTCCGTGACTGCGACACCAGAAAAGAAGCAGTAGGCAGCGGCCTTCTGGCCGGTCTGCTGGGCGTCATCCCGGGCGTCCTGCTGCTGCTGACCATGGGTGCGGACTTCGCAGCTGTCCAGGGCGCGGAAACTCCGGTTACCGTTCTCTTCGATATGCTGGATATGAAGTGGCTGTACATCATCTTTGAAATCGTTCTGTTCGGTACTCTGATTGAGACCGGCACAGGCTTCATCAAGGCGGTAGCCGACCGTCTCGAAGCAGCTGCCGTGCGGCACGGCAAGGAACTCCCGAAATGGGGACATCCGCTCATCGTTGTCGGCATGGTACTCATCGGCGTTCTCATCTCCATCTTCGGTCTGCTGAACCTGATCGTAAAGGGTTACGGCACATCCGTCTGGGGCTTCCTGATCATCTACGCGATTCCTATGCTGACCCTTGGTGTCTACAAGATCGCAAAGGCGACCAAGAAGTCGTAGGAACTATCCGTTATTACTGCATAAATGATCCTGAATTGTCCTTAGAGATTATATTGTTTATCGGCTCCGGCGGCATCCTGCCGGAGTCGTTTTTTTTATGCGGCGGGACGGATTCGGGTTTTACCGGCGGTCATTTTTGTGGTAAAATATAATGTATGCAAAATTCAATCAGGAGGTCAATCGAATGAAATTCTTCAAAAACTGGAACATCGGAAAACATATCGCGTTAGTGCTGTCCTTCTATGCGGCAGTGGCGGCGATCACCAATGCGGTGCTGTTCCTCGTGGGCAGCCGGAAAATCTATGCGGAGATCGACCGGGCCGGCAGCTGGGTGCAGCACATCAGTCCGGAGGAAAAGAAGCGGGCAGCCGTAAGGACATATGTCCGGGAACCGCGGAAATCCTTCAAGATCGCCAACGGCATTATCGGTGCCTGCTGCATCGTGGATCTGGCATCCTATCCGCTGGTCAAGAAGATGTGTGAGAAACTGTAATGCGCATTGAACGGGCGGAAAACGCCGGATTCTGTTACGGTGTTCGCCGGGCGGTGGAAATGACCACGCAGGCGGCCCGGGAAAACGCCGGAAGCGGCCGGAAGGTGATGACCCTGGGCCCGCTGATCCACAACGAAATCGTGGTGGACCAGCTTCGCCGGGAAGGGGTGGAGTGCGTGGATTCGCCGGATGAAGTGGCGGCGGGCGCGTTGGTGATCATCCGTTCCCACGGGGTGCCGGAAGCCGTTTATGAAGCGGTCCGGATGCAGGGGGCGGAAGTCCTGGATGCAACCTGTCCCTTTGTGAAAAAGATCCATGAAATCGTCCGGGACGCATCGGACCGGGGCGAGGCCGTCGTTATTGCCGGCGACCGGGAACATCCGGAAGTGCAGGGTATCCGGGGTTGGTGCAGCGGATCGCTGGTGGTCCGGGGTCGCAGCGAACTGGAAAAACTGTATTCGGAAAAACCGGAAGACCCGCCGGGAAGGATCGTTCTGGCGGCCCAGACGACGATCCGCCGGGAAGACCTGCAGGAAATAGCCGGGTGGTACCGGGAGCGGGGTACTCATGTGGAACTGCACGACACGATCTGCAGTGCGACGAAAAAGCGCCAGGACAGCTGCCGGGAAACGGCTCGCCGCAGCGACTGCATGCTGGTGATTGGCAGCCGAACCAGTTCCAACACAAAAAAACTCCTGGAGATCGCCGGGGAGGAATGCGGTAACACATTTTTAATCGAAACAATTGAAGATTTACGAGATTTACCATTGAATGATATAAAAAAATTTGATACAATAGGAATTACGGCGGGCGCATCCGCGCCTGAATGTATCATTAAGGAGGTTATTGCTACCATGAGTGATATTATCACTGAAAACAACCAGGAACAGAATGAAATGCTTGCGTATATGGAGGATATCGAAAAATCCTTGCGTTTACCGGGCAGAGGTGAAATCGTTACAGGAGAAATCATCGCAGTAAGTGACAAAGAGATCGTCGTAAACTTAGGCTGCAAGAAGGACGGCATCATCCCGAAGGATGAAGTATCCCTCGAACCGGGCCAGACGCTGACCGACGTTTTCAAGACCGGCGATGAGATCGAAGCTAAGGTGTTAAAGACTAAAGATGATGATGGAAACATCTTATTATCAAAGAAGAAGTTAGAAGTCAACGAGCACTGGAACGAAGTGAACGAGGCTTATGAAAATAAAACAGAAGTCGAAGTTAAGGTCACAAACAAAGTTAAGGGCGGCGTGATTGCACTGTACAAGGAAGTATCCGGCTTTATCCCGCTTTCCCAGTTATCCGACAAGTTCACGGAAAACGTGGACGAATTCATCGGCCAGACCCTGCAGGTCAAGGTCATCCAGACCAACCCGAAGAGAAACCGTGCGGTATTCTCCCGCAGAGCGGTCCTGATGGAAGAAAAAGCGAAGAAGACAGAAGAATTCTGGAACTCCATCGACGTAAACGATGTAGTGGACGGCGTTGTCAAGAGATTCACCGATTACGGCGCATTTGTTGACATCGGCGGCGTGGACGGGCTGCTGCACATTTCCGAAATCTCCTGGGGCAAGATCAAAAAGCCGCAGGATGTGCTGGAACTGGAAGAAAAGATCAAGGTCAAGATCCTGTCCATGAACAGAGAAAAGGGCAAGATTTCCCTCGGTCTGAAGCAGACCACACCCGAACCCTGGGAAAACATCGGTTCCAAGTATCAGGTTGGCGACATCATCGAAGGCAAAGTCGTTCAGCTGAAGGAATACGGTGCATTCATTGAAATCGAACCGGGTCTGGACGGACTGGTTCACATCTCCGAAATCGCTTACAAGCGGGTACAGAGCCCGGCCAACGAACTGGAGATCGGCCAGATCGTCAATGCGAAGATCCTGGATATTGACACCGAAAAGAGACGGATCAGCCTGAGCATCAAGGAAACTCTGGACAGAGATGCGGAAAAGGCAGCTCCGGCACCGGCACCTGCTGAGGAAGAACCGGAAGAAGCTCCGGTGGAAGAACCTGAAGTTGCAGAAGAAGCTCCGGCAGAAGCACCTGTTGAAGAAGAAGCTGCAGCGGAAGAAGCTCCCGCGGAAGAATAAAAATCCCGATAATCGGACCCCGGACGGCGCGTACTGCGCCGTCTTTTAATTTTGTAAAAAATAATTAGAAAAAAGAAAAAATAATCGTTGACAACGGGTGTTCGAAGTGATAATATGTAGAGGCTGTCGGACGAAAAGGCCCGGCGGCGAGAACATTTAAAACTACATAGTGCAGGAAAACAGACAATTCCTTTATTAACAAAAACCAATGCGCAGAAGGTTTTTTTCGAGACAAGGCGCGCGACGAGCGAGGCACGGAATGTACTGAAGTAGATGAGT
>JAFWFI010000094.1 GCA_017515705.1 Bacillota bacterium | reverse complement strand
GTCTGGGAAGAGATCGCCGCCCTGCGAAAGGCCGCGAAGGGCAGGATCCTGAAAGTCATCGTGGAGACCTGCTTCCTCACGCAGGAGGAAAAGGAACTGATGTGCCAGATCGTACGGGAGACCGGCGCGGATTACATCAAGACTTCCACCGGCTTCGGCACCGGCAACGCCACACCGGAGGACGTCGCCCTCTTTGCGAAATGCCTGGAAGGTTCCAACGTGAAGATCAAGGCCTCCGGCGGGATCCGGACCTGGGAAGATGCCGAACTGTATCTCTCCCTCGGCGCCGACCGGCTTGGCTCTTCCGCTTTGATCAAGTCGCTGGTTGAATGAAAAAGATCCTTCGCTTCGCTCAGGATGACAGCTGTGTTTGTTATCCTGAGGACGTTTCCGAAGGATCTTGTGTTTGTCATCCTGAGGACGCAGTCCGAAGGATCTTTTTATTCTCCAAGCAGTATTCCCTTGATTTTCTTAAACAGCCGGATGAGCGGGTTCTCATTCAGTGAATTCTTGTAACTGTTCACCGGCATGATGTGGGTGGAGGTAAAGGAGTCCTGGGTATAATCCAGGTTCAGGCGGTGCTTCTTAAAGGTATCCGTTCCCTGGAGGAAATACCGGTAGCCCATGACGGAACTCTCCGAATCCCAGGTGGGATCCGCCTGATACCAGTAACCGTCGATCCGCACCAGGTTCCAGGCATGCTCGCCCCAGCCGTCATCGTTCTGCGCGATCCCGTCCACCATCAGCACCTCCAGCCCGGCGTATCTGCACATGGCGTAAAACAGAGTCGCATATCCCTGGCAGACTGCCTTCCCGTGGATGAGGGCCGAATAGGCCGTATATGCCAGGTCATAACCCCGGTCATCGCCCTGAAGATGGGCCTGATAGGCGTCGTGGTCGTAGGTCACGTGAGAAGTGATGTAATCGTAAATGGCGCTGCATTTCTCGTAGTCCGAAGCCTCCTGAATGTCCAGCTGCGCCATGACTTCCTGCAGCTTCACATCGAATTCCGCTTCCTGCTCGGCGTCGGTCCGGTAGACGATGTTGCGGAAAGTGACTTTCCACCGGGGCGGATCCTCGCCGATTTTCTGGGTGGATACGTCGCAGCTTTTCACATTGCTCTTCAGATAGGCGCCGGTATTATAGGAATCCGAATGCTCCTCGCTGCATGCGGCATAGAACAACTCGTCCCGCACAGCGGCATCCTTCATGAAATCCTTCCAGGAATAGAAATACACCTGCACGCCGGTCTGCCGGGCTACCATGGCATCCCGGACCTTGTTCACGGAATCGTCCAGATTCTGTGAACTGGCGGCAACCCCGGGAAGAGGCTGGAGCGCCAACACCAGTATCATCGCCGGGATTATCAATTTTCCGATCAGATGGAGTCTCTTCTTCACAGTACTATACCTATTCAGATCCTTCGCTCAGGATGACAACTGCAAAGTTGCCTCCTTCAGCTAAACGTCTAAAACCCTAATTCAGATACCGGTGCAGCATCGTGGCCGCCTGGGCACGGTTCGCCGCACCCGCAGGTTCTATGAGGTTCCCCGGCATGCCGGTCACTATGCCTTCGCCTGCAGCCCAGTTCAGCGCATTCAGCGCATAGTCCGACACCGTATCCCCGTCTTCAAAGCCGGACAGGTAATCCTCTTCCGCCAGCGGCGGCTCTTCCCCGCCCAGCCAGTCGTACCGGTACAGGAAGGTTGCCAGCTGTTCCCGGGTCAGGGTTTCCTCCGGCCCGAACCGCTCTTCGTCCAGCCCGTTGGTCAGGCCTTCTTCCGTTGCCCAGACCACCGCATCCCTGTACCAGGCATCCTCCGGCACATCGGCAAAGAGGTTCTCTCCTTCGGATTCCGGCGAGCCCGCCATCCGGTACAGCAGCGTGATCATCATGCCCCGGTTCATGGTCAGGTACGGGGAGAAGGTAAACTTGTTCGTCCCGGTGATGATGCCCAGTTCGGACAGATCCCAGGCAGGATGATAGAAATAATCGCTTTCCGAGACGTCGCGGAACCGGCAGACTCTCTGGTGATCCGCCTCGGTTTCAACGTAATCGCCTTCGGCCAGCCCGTATTTGTTGTGGAATTCCTCCGTCATGAACCGCTGGTCGAAAATGTGACCCGGCAGGGTGCCGGTACCTTTGGCAAAGTACCGCTGCGCCCAGACGGCCCGGCCTTCATCCCAGGTGGCATCCACCTGATACCACAGGCCGCCCAGCTGGATCATGTTCCAGGCATGATTCTCGTAACCCTGGTCCCCCAGCGCCTGGCCGGTCACGATCAGCACCGGCAGGCCGGCATAGCGGCACATGGCGTAAAACAATGCCGAATAACCCTGGCAGACCGCCTTGCCTTCCACCAGGGCTCCGTAGGCCGTGTAGGCCGTTTCATGTCCCTCCGAACTGCCGTAGTTGTCCAGGAATTCCTGGTACGCATCGTAATCATAGTTCACGTGCTCCGTCACATACCGGTAGATCGTCAGGTATTTCATATAGTCCGCCATCGGCCAGACATCCAGTTCATCCATGACCGTCTCCAGCCGTTTCATAAAAGCAGCTTCCTGGGCCAGAGTCGTCTTGTATTCGATGTTCTTGAAGGTGATCTGCCACCTGTTGTTCGTTCCCTGCCGTACGATGTAACTGTGGCGGCTCCAGATTCCATGAAGATATCCGCCTGCCGTCACGGTATTGGCGATGTCTTCGCTGAAAGCCGGATACAGCAGAAAGTCCCGGGTCGCATTGGCCATCCGGAAATCCACTGTGGATTCAATGTTCATGGTCACTTCGGTCCGGTGCGCCAGCAGGGCGTCCCGGAGATAGATCACGGCCTGGTTCAGGCTCATGAATCCGTTTGCCGCATAGGAAGGCACTACTGAGGTGAGTACCATCGTCAGCGTTATGATCAAAACGGCGAAGGTCTTTTTCCGTCGTTGTGTATTTTTCATTTTACTTTTCTCTCTAATTATTTGGTTGGATACCCCTGTTTACCGCGCCCAGTCCAGGGTGCGTCCCACGGCTTTGCGCCATTCGCCGGAGAGACGGCTGCGTTCCTCCGCATCCATGGCGGGTTCGAAGCTGCGCTCCACTTCACGGCCGCGGCTCACGTCCTCCAGGCTTTCCCAGAAGCCTGCCGCCAGTCCCGCCAGGTATGCCGCTCCCAGGGCAGTAGTTTCCCGGATCACGGGACGTTCGATTATGACGCCGCAGATATCCGACTGGAACTGCATCAGAAAATCATTGCTGCAGGCTCCGCCGTCCACCCGCAGCCGGTCGATGGCGATACCGGATTCCATCTGGAGGGATTCCAGAAGTTCCATGCTCTGGAACGCCATGGATTCCACCGCAGCGCGGATGATGTGTTCCCGGGTGGTTCCTCGGGTGATTCCCAGAATCGCACCCCGGGCATACATGTCCCAGTAGGGCGCGCCCAGACCGGTAAAGGCCGGCACGAAATAGACGCCGCCGTTGTCACTGACGCTCTCCGCCGCTTTTTCCGAATCGGAAGACTTCTCCAGAATCTCCAGGCCGTCACGCAGCCACTGGATCACGGCGCCGCCGACAAAAACGCTGCCTTCCACCGCGTACTGGACCCGGTCCGGCAGGCTGATGCCGATAGTGGTCACCAGTTTCCCGTCGGAGATCCGGCACTCCTCCCCGATATTCATCAGCATGAAGCAGCCGGTGCCGTAGGTGTTCTTTGCCTGGCCCGGTCCAAAACAGGCCTGGCCGAACAGCGCCGCCTGCTGATCCCCCGCAATGCCGGCGATGGGCACCACCGGGCCTTCGCCCGGAAGGTCATAGTATCCGTAGACCTCGCTGGAGCTGCAGACCTTCGGCAGCATGCTCTCCGGAATGCCGAAGAGATCCAGAAGTTCTTTGTCCCAGCACCGCTCGCGGATATTGAACAGCATGGTTCTCGATGCGTTGGTCATGTCCGTCACATGGACCTTTCCCCCGGTCATCTTCCATACCAGCCAGGTATCCACCGTGCCGAAGAGCAGTTCCCCGGCCTCCGCCCGCTGCCGGGCGCCTTCCACGTGTTCCAGGAT
>JAFWFI010000093.1 GCA_017515705.1 Bacillota bacterium | reverse complement strand
GCAGCCCATTTCCCGGGCTGGGCCGGGGGCGCATCGTTGTCCCTGGAGGAGAACACCTGGTTGAAATCGCCGCCGGCGATCACGTAATTCCCCTTTTCGAATTCCTCTGTCATGAACTGCTTCAGCATTTTTGTCTGTGCGATCTTTCCTTCCCCGCTGTCATAAGCCTCCAGGTGCAGGTTTACCAGCACCAGTTCCTTATCGGTGTTTTCCAGCGGCACCCGGGAAACCAGCAGGCAGCGCTTCAGATTGACTGTGCTGACCGGCCAGGAAAAAGGCACGGGCAGCTGGACCCGTTCCGCTTCGGAAACCGGATAGCCTGAAAACGTAGCGATCCCGGAATGCACTTTCCCAATGGGCGGAAGCGGATAGGGAACGAAGAACGCCTTGAAATTCGCCGCAAAGGATGTACAGTACCCTTCCATCTGATCCTTCACCATCTCATATTCGTTGATGTGGTGGGAACGACCGGAGTTGATATCCGTTTCCTGCAGGAAAAGGATATCCGGATTCTCGCTGCCGATTTCCGAAAGCACTCCATCCATATTGCTCAGGACCCGGTTTTTGTCCGCGGTGTTTACGCTTTCACCGCCGTCCATGAAGAAGTCCGCATTATCCCCCAGGGCGCCGTAGCCAATGTTCCAAGTCATAACGCTGAACGTTTCTCCGGTGGAAAGGGTCTTTGACGCTTCACCTTCCGACACCAGGCTCTCCCGGTCGGCGGGCTTATACTCCGTCGCGGTCAGTAATCCGAAAAATGCTGCCACCAACAGCAGGATCACAGCCAGCACCAGAACAAGTCTTTTCAGGAACCGCCGGCCTTTTCCAGGCCGGTCTTTGGCATATGTTTCGCTCATATTCATATTCTCTCCGTCAGATTTCTTCAAGTATTATTTGATTTCCAGTATTTCCACGCTGCGGACCATACGGCGGCTGTCCGGGTCGCCGAAAACGATGACCTGGACACCGGGACGGTCTCCTTCAATGCCTTCGATGGATTCACCGTTGACTTCTACCGCCAGATAAATACGCCCGGATTCACGAATCTCATCACCGGAATAGACGGCGCTGTACTGATCGGCTGCCAGAGCCGTCACTTCATGGATCGAATCCGGTGACAGGCCCTGCTCACTCAAGAGGGTCTGCAGTTCAACGCCCCGATAGTCATTGTTGAAATGCTCTCCCTTTCCGTTCACGGTTTCCCCGGAAAAAGACTCCCGGTCCAGGTCTGAAACGGGAATCAGTAACTCCTGACCGCCGCTCTTCAGCGTGATGGAACCGGCAGTTTCAGTCTCCGTTTGCTGATGCCGGACCTGAAGTCCGACGATGACGACACCTATGATCAGCAGGGCGATCGTAAACAGGATGACCCTCGTAAATCTCTTCATTCCAATACTCCTTTTTTTATTATATCATTGAGTTTCACGGAAACCAGACAGGCACAGTAGCCTCCGACTGCGCCGGACAGTGCGGCCAGCAGCAGCCACAGCAAAAGTGCAAGGCCGCTCAGGTGAAACACCAGTATATTGCTGGCAAAAGCCCCTGACAGGCACGAGAGTATCCCGGCAATAAAGCAAAATGGCTCTCTCCGGTTTCTGAAAAACAGATATACGATATCGATCACGATTCCCGGCAGGGTGTAAGTGATCAATACAAACGCCCCCTGGTATACCGACATTCCCAGTCCCAGCGCCAGCAGCGACTGGACAAATCCCATGGCAGTGGCAGCATAAGGCAAAGGCACAAGCTGCTTGCCGATGATGAGAAACGCCAGGGAGAATCCGATCGCAGCACTGCCGCCCGGAATGCGGAAAAAGTCCGTCAGGGTGTTTGTCAGCGGGGATACGATGGATTTGGCCAACAGGCCGAATGTCAAACAGATGGCCATGAAGGCCAGCTGCCGGGTCGATATTCTTCTCACAGATACCCTCACCCTTTCAAATCACGCGCCAGACTGCCGAGAAGCACTTCGTTTCGGCGCCGACGCGGCAGACTGCGATGTTCAGTTTTTCAGCATGCTCGACACACAGGCTCCCGACCGGCTTTCGGGTCGCCAGAATGGGGATTCCCGCCCGTGCAGCCCGAACAAGGGTCTCCAGCGTAATCCGGGCGGTAGTGCAGAATATTGTCCGGGGCAGATTCATTTTCGTTTTCAGAGCCTTCCCAACGGCAATGTCCAGCGCATTATGCCGCCCGATATCCCTGCCGACAACGCATTGCCTGCCATCGGACAGCAGGACGGAGTGCAGGCCGGTCGAATGCTCCTGCGTCATCAGTTCATCACACAGGGCCGACAGTTCCGGCCGCTCCGCCTTTCGGTCAGACGGATTGGGGACGAGTTTCTCCATTTTATTCAGAATGCCGGCGTCAGCGTTCACGACGGTGTCCGCCGATACCCGCCAATGGTTTTCATTCAATTCGATGGCCTCCGTCCGGCAGTTGGGATTTACCATTCCGGAAGTAATCATGCGCCCGAGCAGCAGGGCATCGACGTCCTGTCCCGAGCAAAGCACCGGCGATTGGGGAATGCCGTTCAGTTCCCATTCCACCAGGCATTCTTTCATTATACCGTTCATTTCGTCCTCCCCAGGAGTTCCGCTGCCAATGCCGGAAGCGTGTCCCGGTTTTCTTCGGCGACTTCAACAATCTGCACACGAGGGTGCTCTTTTATAAAGCTGTGCCAGGGCTGATCCTTTCGCAGCACGCCCAGAACGGGAACCGGCCCGTTCAGGCAGTCCAGGATCTCCTTCCGGAAACCCGATGCGTTCTTCTCCAGGTGCCCGCACTCATCCATCAGGATGAGTCCTTCCAGATGTTTTCGCGCCTCCTGCAGAAATGCTGCTCCCAATGCATCAAAACGCTCCGGCAGGGCTGTAAGTCTGCCGTCCTGCCAGACTGCTACGATATGGTCTTCATCCAGAAGTCCGGGCATTTCCGCCGGAACCATATATAGCGGGGATGCGGTATGATCCCCGTGGCGAAAACGGGTCAGAAACCCATAGCATGGACGACCCAGCAGCGCCGCAATGCGCTGTACTGTTTCAGATTTTCCAATGCCCCGATCACCCGTCAGAAAGACGTGCACCGGGGTGTGAAATTCATCGGCAAACAGCCGGTAATGCTCCGGCGTGTTCATGTTCCGCACCATCGACGGATCCAGGCCGGAATCCTCCAGCGGAATGTATTCTGCGCAGCAGTTCTCATAAATATCCCTGAGTCTGTATCTCCCCTGTCCGATCCGTTCTTCGATGACGGGAAGAATACTTTTGGAATAAATGGCGCAGAGTGGCTCCGCATTGCCGTTCACGGTGAGCACACAGCAGTCCACACCCGGCCGGATATACCGGGTGAGGTAACCGACGATCTCCCTGCGGATAAAGGGCATATCGGCGGCGCAGACGAACACATAGTCCTCCCCCGCCGCAGTCAGAAGTCTTCGCAGTCCTTCGATCGGACCGATTCCCCGGTTTTCATCGCAGACCACCGGCAGACCGAGGAACGCATACGTTTCGCTTTCAGCGGCGGCAATCAGGACTTCGTGACTGCAGCGGAATTCATCGGCGATTCTCTCGATAACGGTGCGGTTTCCAAGGCGCAGCAGCGCCTTATCTGTACCCATGCGGGTGCTGCCGCCGCCGGCGAGTATGCCGACAGAGACGTCAGGCGGGCGGTTCACTGCTCTGCCTCCGTGATCTTCTCCAACCGTACCGCACACACCTTGTATTCCGGAATGCGCGCGAATTCGTCCAGCGCTGCGTTGGTCAGCCGGTTCACCGGGGAATCCGGGAAGTGGAACGGCATCCAGGTTTCACCCTGCGAGACCTTGCGCCCCACATGGGCGGTGGCCGTGATGCTGCCCCGCCGGCTGGTGACACGTATGCGCTCGCCGTTGGCGATTCCCAGGCGTTCGGCATCCTTGTAATGTATTTCAATGAAACCCTCTCCGGCCAGAACGTTGAGTCCTTCCGTTCGCGAGGTCATGGCCGCCGCATTGTACTGGTAAAGGATCCGTCCGGTCGTGAGGATCTCGGGGTATTCTTCATCGGGAAGTTCCATTGACGGTTTGTAGTCCACCGCGTACAGCAGGGCTCTGCCCCGCGCCGGTTTTCCGACGTGCATAATGGGCGTGCCCGGATGCGAAGCATCGGTGCAGGGCCATTGCAGGCTTTCACCGTCGTCCAGTCTGGCATGGCTGATTCCGTGGAAGCTGGGCGTCAGTTCCGCGATCTCATCCATGATCTGAGCAGCGGTGAGATGCTCCTGGGGATAACCCATCGCATTCATTAAATCGATGATGATATCCGTATCCAGCCTCATATTGCCGGGCACAGTGACGGCCTTTCGGATGCGCTGCACGCGCCGTTCGGTATTGCTGAACGTCCCTTCCTTTTCGGCGTAGCTCCTGCCTGGGAGGATGACGTCGGCATATTCAGCCGTCTTCGTCATAAACAGTTCCTGCACCACCAGGAAGTCGAGGCTTTCCAACGCTTTCTCGATGTGGTGGGTATCCGGGTCGGTGACGATGGGATCCTCGCCGAAGATATACAGGCCTTTGATCTTTCCTTCGATGGCGGCGGGAAATACATCCGTCGCCTTGAGCCCCGGTTTCGGGCTGAGGGGAACGCCCCACTTCGCCTCAAACTTTTCCCGGACGGCGTCGTTGTCGACCTTCTGGTAACCGGGATAGTCCGTGGGCTGCGCACCCATGTCGCAGGCTCCCTGTACATTGTTCTGCCCTCTCAGGGGGTTGACGCCGCAGCCGCTTCTGCCGATCTTGCCGCAGAGCACCGCCATGTCCGACATGCACATTACGCCCTCGGTGCCCGAAGAATGCTCCGTGACGCCGAGGCAGTAGATGATGGGCGCCTTATCCGCGGTGGCGTACATTCTGGCAGCCTCCACGAGCTGGTCCGGGTCGATGTGGCAGATTTCCGCCACGTATTCCGGCGTGTATTTTTCAACGGTCGACTTCAATTCCTCGAAGTTTTCCGAGTAATGGTCTATATAATCATGGTCAATCAGATCCTCCCGGATCATCACATGCATCATGCCGTTGGCAAAAGCAACATTGGTGCCGGGCCGCAGTTTCAGGTGAATGTCCGCGTATTTCGTCAGGCCGATGTCCCGCGGGTCCACCACGATCAGCCGGGCGCCGTTTTTGACGGCTTTCCGGATTTGCATGCCGACAACCGGATGGGCCTCTTCCGGGTTCGAACCGATCAGCAGGATGCAGTCCACATCGCTCGTAATGTCGCAGATCGGGTTCGTCATTGCCCCGGAGCCCAGGGTCTTCGCCAGTCCAGCCACCGTTGCCGAATGGCAGACCCGGGCGCAGTTGTCGGTGTTGTTGGTACCGAAGCAGGTGCGGACCATTTTCTGCACCATGTAAATGTCTTCATTTGCGGAACGGGAACAGGCAAATCCGGCGAGGGAATCGCTGCCATAGGCATCCTTGATCTCCATAAATCGCCTTGCAGTATAAGCGATGGCCTCGTCCCAGCTCACTTTCCGGAACTCTCCGGTTTTACGGTCCCGGATCAGCGGGTCCGTCAGCCGGTCCGGGGAGCCTACGAAGTCATAGCTGCCCGAACGGCCTTTCACGCAGAGACGGCGGTGATTCGAAGGACCGTCAAGGGATTCAACGCCCACGATCTTATTGTCCCTGACCACCAGCTGCAGCTGGCATCCCGTCGCACAGTGGGGGCAGGTCGTATGTACTTTTTGGACTTCCCAGCTGCGGTAATTCTCCTTACGCTTGAGCGACAGTGCGCCCGTCGGGCAGACGCCGGCGCAATTGCCGCAGCTTTCGCAGCCGGTCTCCCGGTAATCTTCGCCGAATGGTGCATCGACCAGGTGGAAGGTGCCGCTGCGACCGCTGTTCAGCGAGCCGTTTCCGGCAATATTGTGGCAGACATTGATGCATCGCTGGCAATGGATGCATTTTCCCGGGTCATATGAAATGAAGGGATTGTCATCCAGCACGGACATCTTCTCTTCCACTTTTGTACGGGATCCCCGATAGGAGGAATGCTCCACGTCATATCGATTGCAGAGGTCCTGCAATTCGCAGGCGCCGTTCGCCGTACAGCTCATGCAGTCGGTCCGGTGATCGGCGAGGATCAGCTCCAGCATCTGACGGCGGTAATCCGTCAGTTCATCGCTTTCCGTGCGGATCACCATACCGTCGACGAGCTTCGTCCGGCAGGCGGGCAGCAGGCCATGGCCCTCCGCTTCCACCATACAGAGGCGGCACATACCGATATCGGAAACGCCCTTCAGGTAGCACAGCGTGGGAATGTAGATAGCGTTCTCCCGGGCCGCCTCGAGTATCGTGGCGCCTTCTGGAACCTGTATGGTATTTTTGTTTATGGTTACCGTAATCATTCTCCCCGGCCTCCTGTCATCGCACCGCATCCGTAGTGATCGCATCTCAGGCATCTGCCCGATTCCCGCATGGCCTCTTCGAAGGTCATCGACATTTCAACAAAATCAAAATTCATTCGTCTTTCAAACGGATCCTTTTCTTCGATTTCCGCCCGCCCCGTTGGAATACAAGGATTGGGCACGGCTGCCGGAATGACGGCTTCTTCCGGGATCTTGTGATGATATCCCAGGTATTCGTCAATATTCCAGGCCGCCACCTGTCCGGCCGCAATGGCATTGATGGCCGTCGATGGGCCTGTCACGCAGTCGCCGCCGGAAAAGACGCCGGGCATATCCCGGACTTCACAGGTCACGTCAGCGCTGATCCGACCCCGTTCCGTGGGTACACCGGCTTCCTCGAAAGCTGCAGCATCGCTCTTCTGTCCGACGCCCAGAATCAGGTAGTCGCACAGGAATCGGTAGGGATAGTTGCTGGAATGCTCCGTCTGGACAAAACCATATGAATCATATTCGCCGACGATTTCAGGCTGCAGCCACACTGCGCGGACCGCACCGGCGTCATCCAGCTCGATATTAAGAAAGCTCAGCAACGTACGGAAGCGCACACCTTCCTGCATGGCGGCCACGATTTCGCTCTCCAGGGCGGTGTAATCGTCCCTCTTCCGTGTAAATACATGGACGGATTTTGCATTCAGTCTCACCGCCGTCCGGGCGGCGTCCATCGCCACGTTACCGCCGCCGATCAGCGCCACGCGCTTGTCCGTCAGGTCGGGCAGATTCCCGTTTGCCGCCAGCTGCAGGAAATCCGCCGCCGGTATAACGTTCTTACCGTCCGCACCGTCCACCGGCATGCGGTTTCCGATTTGTGCGCCGATACCGAGATAGACGGCGTCATGTTCCTGATAAATCGTTTCAAAGTCAATGTCCCTGCCGATTTTTTGTCCGCAGTGCGCATCGATACCGCCCACTGAAAGGATCGCCCGGATGTCTTCATCGAGCCGGTCCTTGGGCAGCCGGTATTCGGGAATGCCGTAACGCAGCATTCCGCCCAGTTTTTCGTGCTCATCATAGATGTCCACGTGGTGTCCCATAAGGGAGAGGAAATATGCGGCGGTCAGTCCGGAGGGACCTCCTCCGATGACGGCGATGCTCTTCCCCGTTTCGACGTTCCTTGCCGGCGTTTCCACCCGGTCGGCGCTCACCTGATCCACGGCGTATTTCTTCAGTCCCCGAATATTGATTGCCTCTTCGACGATTCTCCGCCGGCACTTGGTCTCACACGGATGCTCGCAGATCATGGCGCAGGCCGTGGGGAATGGATTCCGCTCACGGATCTTCCGGATGGCTCCGGCATAATCCTCCGCATGAACGAGTGCAACGTAGGCGGGCACATCCACATGAGCCGGACACAGCGTGATACAGGGGACCGTCTGTACGACACTCTCCACACACCGGTGCCGGAAAATGTGGCTCTCGTACTCGTCCGCAAATTCGTCCAGGCTCTCCAGGATCAGATTCGCCGCGGTCACGCCCACAGCGCAGTCCGCAGTCTTCGCGATCATGCGGCACATGCTCTCCATCTTTTTCAGGGTATTGCTGTCTGCGTCACCGCTCAGAATGCTGCCGAGCAGCCTGTTCACTTCCACCAGGCCGTCCCGGCAGGGAACGCATTTCCCGCAGGTCTGGTTCATAGAAATCTGAAACAGCGACCGGTACAGCACCAACGGGCACATTCCCGGCGGGTAGGAAGTCATCCTGGAACGGGCTTTTTTGAGAACGACGTCGATCCGTTCGTTCATGTTTCTCTTTTTCGCAAGTTTTTTCAAAGGATCCCCTGCTTTCTCTTTCTGATTCATCGGACTGTTTTTGACTGTGTGATCATTCGATTCCGGCAATTTCAGCCCGTTTTCATTATTTAACACTATTATATCAGAAAAAGCCACATATTGCTGAACAAAATCCCTGTATGACACATGATATGCCCGTCCGCCGGCCGGGACATTTCCCAAATCGTTGACACAGCCGCGAAAACATTGTAAAATGCCACTTGCGAGCACTTTAACAAATCGGAGGAATACAATGGACAATAAAAAACTGGCGGGACTTTTGTTCCCGGATATCGATAAAACCCCCGCGGACTGGGAAGCGGCTTTCCCCGCCCGCGATCT
>JAFWFI010000092.1 GCA_017515705.1 Bacillota bacterium | reverse complement strand
TGATGGCGACCATCACCCAATACGTTTCCGCCATGGGCACCACGGCGGCGCTGGCGGGGATGGTCTCGGGCATTTACGTGTTCGGGGGAATGATCTCCCGGCTGTATTCCGGCGGCGCCCTGGAGCGGGTGGGCTGGAAGAAGATCGCGCTGATTTTCGTGACCCTGCACGCCGTGGCATGCTTCTTCTATTTTTTTGTTCATAATGTGGCGCTCCTGCTGATCGTGCGGTTCATCCACGGGATCGGTTTCGGGGCGTTTTCGAATGCGCTGATGACCATCGGGATGTCGGTACTGCCGCGAAAGCGCTTCGCGGAAGGCTGCGGCTACCTGATGCTGTCCACTACTTTGGCGGTGGGGATCGGCCCTTTCTTCGGCGGACTGGTGTACGACCGCTTCGGCGGCATGGGCTGCTTTGCAGCGGCGACTGTCATGTGCGTGCTGATGCTGGTGCTGACGCTGTTCCTCGATGTGCGGGAACTGGATCCGGCGGTCCGGCGCAACAATGACCCGGAAGGGGAGGCCGCCCGGCAGCAGCCGCTGGCGGAAGCCGTATCCCCGCTGAAACGCGGCGGGACCGGCGGCTGGGTAGAGCGCTTCATCGAAGTTCAGGCCCTGCCCATCTCCATCGTCACGGGAATCAGCGCCCTGGGCTACGTGTCCGTCATGTCGTTTTACCGGCTTTACGCCGTCCAGACCCATCTGGAGCGGCCTTTTGCCGTGTTCTTCATTCTGTACGCTGCGATTCTCTTCGTGACCCGGCCCGTTGCGGGACGGCTCCAGGACCGTTACGGGGACAAGATCGTCTGCATTCCGGGCATCATCGCCCAGACCGCCGGCGTCTTCCTCATGGCCTTCTGGCCCTGCGCGCTCACGGTGATTCTCTGTTCGGTGGGCTGCGGCTTGGGTTACGGGACCCTGAGTTCCGCCTGCAACGCCATCGCCTGCCGGCACACCACGATCAACCGGCGTTCTTACGCCGTCTCCACTTTCTACATCTGCTGCGATGTGGGCATGGGAATCGGCCCCATGCTGCTGGGCTCCATCATTAGCCTCTCCGGCAGCTACACGGTGATGTACTACTTCGCCGCCGCGGCCACCCTCGCCTCCCTGCCCCTGTGCCTCTGGGCGCTGAGAAAAAGACCACGCTAAAACCTCGGCAGTCCCATACGACCTTACCCCGCCGCCCAACAGGCGGCCTTTTTACTTTGCGACCGAGTAAAAAGGCCGCTCTCCCGGCTCGATTCCCAACCTCCAACCGCCGCCTACCCGGCGGCTTTTTCTGAGTGAAAAAGTAAAAGCCGAAAACAAAGGCGGCGGAAGAGCGAACTTTCTGCCTTGGCCACCCACCCGGCTGCCGGGAAGCTCCGAAGTTCAAATTGCTGTGTGGAGAAGTTGTGATATAATAAGGGCAGGAAATGGATTAAATGAACCGAAAACGGAGGTGTCCGGAATGGCAGAGGAGAGCAAGAGAATTCGCGCGGAGCGAGGGAACAACCAGAAGCTGAAAATGCTGTACCTGGCGAAGATCTTCATGGAAGAGACGGACGACGACCATCGGCTGACTCTGCAGCAGATCATGACTCGCCTGAAAGACCATGGCATTTCCTCCAACCGGAAGACCCTCTACGAAGACCTGGAACTGCTGGGGAATTACGGTCTGGACATCCTTTCAGAGCGGGAGGGCAACCAGCACTACTATTACCTGGGCGCCCGGGATTTCGAATTGCCGGAGCTGAAGCTGCTGGTGGATTCGGTCCAGTCGGCGAAGTTCATGACGGAGCGACGGTCCCGGGAGCTGATCCAGAAGCTTGAGACCCTTACCAGCCGGCACCAGGCCCAGTACCTGCGGCGGCAGGTAGCCATTTCCGGCCGGGTCAAATCCATGAACGTGAACATTTACGACAACGTGGACAAACTCCACGAGGCCATCAACGCCAACCGGCAGATCCGTTTCAAGTATTACCGTTGGAATGTACAGAAAGAAAAAATCTACGGCCACGACGGCGGCTGGTACCAGATCAGCCCCTGGGCGCTGATGTGGGATGACGAGAACTATTACCTGGTGGGTTACGATGCGGAAGCGGACGAGCGGCCCATCCGCCATTACCGGGTGGACAAAATGGAGCGGCTGAGCCTGACGGAAGAACCCCGGCAGGGTCAGAAGGACTTCAGAGTCTTCGACCTGGCTCACTACACCAAGAGCCTCTTCGGCATGTTCGGCGGCGAAGAAAAGCGGGTCCTGCTGGAGGCGGAAAACGACATGGCGGGCATTTTGATGGACCGCTTCGGCAAGGACATCATCCTGGTCCCCACCGATGAAGAGCATTTCAAGACCGTGGTCACCGTGGCGGTGAGCCGCCAGTTCTACGGATGGATCTTCGCCCTGGGGGAGGGAATCCGGATCACCGGCCCAGAAGAAGTCGTGGCGGAAATGAAACAGGAAGCCTCCCGGCTGGCGGAACAGTACAAATAGAAAAACGCCTGAGACCGAATGAGTCTCAGGCGTCGTTTTTTTTATGCAATCATCCCTTGCTGCGGACGGCTCTCAGCACCGCCACCAGCGCACCGTAGGCTACGCCGGCGATGGGCCAAACGATCCAGGTCTGGTGCCAGTTGCCGGTGATGAAGCTCCAGCCCAGGTAAATCGCCAGGACCGAGCACCAGTAGATGGCGGAGATGTTCTGGTTTTTCCGGTTCTCCTGTTTGCGCTCCCGGGTGTAATCGCCGGTCTCCAGCAGCATCTGGAAGCCGCCCCACACGACGCAGACCCGGACGATGAAAAAGACGCCGATCGCGACCAGAAGCAGCAGGAACGCCACCGACACCACGTACCGGAAATCATTGACGGGCGTCTCGACATCCCCGAAGAGGGACATGGACAGGAACATCGGAATCACGGACAGAACGCAGAGCACGATGCCGATCACCAGCTGCCGGGTGTAGGTGCCGCGGAATTTTTCCCGCCGGTCTCTCACCATGCCGTCCACCCCGTAAAGGGTTTCGATGGGTTCCGTTTCCATGTATGCAAAGTGTTTCCCCTGAAGTCCGGTGGTCACGAACAGGGCCACCGCCGCGCCGATCAGCAGCATCAGCACCACCAGTCCCAATCCGGCCGCCTGGCCTTCGCTCAATCCGATGAAGCCGGCTTCCTGTGCGCCGGAGAGCAGGATGAGGAGGATCGGCGAGAGGATGCACATCATGACGCCGATGGAAACTTTTACGGAGGCCGCCAGCTTGTTTTCCATAAAGCTGATCGCTTCTTCCATGGAAACGCTCCGTGCGGGGGGCTCCATGTCCGTGCCGCTGGCGTCCATCGGCAGTTCCGCCGGGACCGCCAGGTCGCTGAAGGACATTTCATCTTTTAAAAGGAAGTCGGTGCTCACGCCGAAGACTTCCGACAATTTTAAAATCCGGTTCATGTCCGGAACGGACTGGGCGCCCTCCCACTTGGAAATCGATTGTCTGCTGACGTCCAGTTTTTCGGCCAGGTCTTCCTGGGACCAGCCGTTTCTTTTTCTCAGTTCAATAATCTTATCCGCTAAAATCATGTCATTCTCCCTTCAGCCCGTCCGGCGTTTGGCTCCGCTTTTCCTGCGCGCATTTCCCTGCGGGGCGCTTCGCCCGGGCTCTTTTGATGTCTCTATCTTACCTGCCAAAGGGGTGGCAGACCATAAAGTTTGCTTGGAAATCCCGCAACCGGGGGTTGCAACTGCCGATATTATACCATAAAACGGGGAAAAATTGAAAAAGGATGGCGTCATTCGACGTCATCCTGTGTGGTTTGCGGTTCCGGCAGTTCCGCCGGTTTTTCTTCCGGTTCGTATTCCAGGATATCGCCGGGCTGGCATTCCAGCACCCGGCAGATCCCGTCCAGGGTGGAGAAGCGGATCGCGCTGACCTTCCCTGTCTTCAGCTTCGAGAGGTTCACGTTGGAGATCCCCACGTTCGCTGCCAGATCGTTCAGGGACATCTTCCGGTCCGCCATCACCCGGTCCAGCCGTAAAATGATAGCCATGTTTCCCTCCTTATAACGTTTCGTCGGATTCCTTCTGCAGTTCGCAGCCCATCTGGAACATCAGGTAGATGGTCCAGAGCACCAGGGCGGTGAGGAGCGCAAGGGGAAGGCCTGCGGTCAGCAGAGTGATGATGGTAACGATGATGAAGATGATCTTCAGGGTGTGGATGTTTTCTTCCAGGAAGGGGGAGTGTCCCTGCTGGAACTTTTTCAGTGCCCCGCGGAGTTTGTGCATCGCGACGGCAACGATCAGCATCATTATGATGAGTGCGATGCAGCTGGCGACCGCTCCGGCGGTTCCTTCGACGTTGGACTGAATCGCCTGCACCAGGGTGTTCAGGGTGGATTTGCTCGGTTCGTCACTTAAGTCGATAAAGTATTTTGTCCATTCCGGCGCTGCAAGGAGGGTGATGACCCCGGCGGCCGTGATGCCGCTGCCCACGTAGCAGAAGATCTCGACGATCTTTGTCAGTATACCCATGATTCTGAAGTTTTTCTGAATCCGTACCAGTTTCTGTTCCTTTTCCATGATGTCCTCCTATGATCAATTGTTATAATTGCGTTTTAATGTTTCGGATCGATCGGGCCCGGATCGCATCCGTCCTTTGACAATTCTTATTATACACATCAATTATCACTTGTCAACAACTTTTTAACGATAAACGATAAATATTTTTCGAAAAACGTTTGAGCGGGCAAAGCGGGGGCGGGCCGGCTGCCGGAGGGAGGAGCGGGGCCCAGATTTCTGTTGAACAGAGAGTCCCCGTTAAGGTATAATAGGGACAGAAAATGTTGAATAGATTCTTTTGAAAGGAAAGGGGAGAAAAATGAAAAAGTTCAACGGAAAGAGTTTTTTAATGGGCCTGATTATCGGGGCACTGGTGTGTTCCAGCGTTGCGGTGGCTTTCGCCGCTGTCCATACGGCGGATCTGAAGGCGTATTACCGGGATATCAAGGTATATCTGAATGATGAGCCGATGGGTTACATGGCCTCCAACGGTGCGTATGCGGAGCCCTTCATTGTAGACGGGACCACTTACATCCCGCTGCGGCTGTTCTCGGAGAAGCTGGGCCAGAAAGTCGAGTGGGTGGAAGACACCAACAGCATCTACATCGGCAAGCACGGCGAGTCCGGTGAGACCATGGAGGATATCGCGAAGAAAGTGTTCGATTATGCGGTCGCAAACCAGATCTATCCGAATGAGGATAACTATCGTTATGAACGGCGGTCCGCGGAAATGGAAGTGCTGATCAATAAGGATGTTGCCTGCGTCTTCGGGCTTCCCGTCAATGCGGTCAACATGACGACCGGTGAAGAGGAAGGCGGTTTTGCGGACTTCTACTGGTACAAGAAAGCCACCGGCGAGATCAAGTACATCGGCGGCGGCCAGGATTGGCAGGATGACTGGGTCGACATCAACACCGGCGAGTGGAAAGGGCCGCAGGGCTGAGCCGGCGATTAAACTAAACTATTGAGATTGAGTGCAGGGAGCGCAGCTTCGGAACGGAACCGGAGCCCCGCCCCTGCACTTTTCTTTTGTTTCGGG
>JAFWFI010000091.1 GCA_017515705.1 Bacillota bacterium | reverse complement strand
GCCTTTATTTGATCCCGTGTTCGTGCATGGCGGGATCTTTCAGCAACGGTCCTTTGATCCGGCACATCTTTTCCGTGCAATTTTTGCACTGCAGGACCTTGTTGGTCCGGAACCAGAAACGCTGGGGGTATTTCCACCATACGTATTCCCAGCGAACGACGATCACCAGAGAGAGGAGCAGCAGGCTCCAGGTGAAAAAGCTGGGGATAAACACGAACGGGGAAAACATCATGGCGTGGTCCCAGTTGAAGATGCGGCAGTTGACGCAGCATTTATTCTTCATCATCCAGGACTGGAAGGGGCACCAGGCCACCACACAGATCAGGTCGCTAATGTAGAAAAAGAGGGTGATCAGGAACAGCATACGCCGGTCGATCATTTTCCCAAAATACAAAATACCGATGAGAGCGACCAGAAGCAGCCAGGAAGCCAGGACTTTCAGGGCTCCGATGTTGCTGAGCTGAATGAAGCGGTTCATCTCCCCGGGCCGGTAAGGCTCGTTCGCCGGGAAATAATTCATGCTGTAATACTTGACGCTGCCCATGGTGACGGAGTTGGAACGGTTGGGGATCAGCTGATACAGCATCCCCACCACCAGCGCCAGCCAAAGGGCATACAGCAGCAGCAGTTCCCGGTGCAACTCACGGCTGTAGATCATTTCCAGCCACTCGGTATGGAAAATATAAATATAGATGCCTGACAAAAAGATCAGGATCCTTAGAACCAGCTTGGTCTGGTAACGCTGAAGCATTCTCATTGGGTTACCTCCCGAAAGCAATTCGTGGAAATAATAGCATTACATTCCTTACATTTATTATAGTTCCAAAGCGGGGTGAATTTCAAGAAAATTGTTGGGATTTCTGTCCCGGAGAGAGTATAATAAGGACAGAAGACGATTACAGGAGGATTGACGATGAAAAAGATCAAACTGGTAATGGAGCGCCCTTTTCCCACGAACGTGGATATCAACATCATCGATGTGACAGAGGGAAAAGAACGCCGCCGGGGCGGACTCACGGCGGAATATGCGAAGATCGACCTGAAACCGGTGCTGGACCGGGGAGGCAGCCTGGAAGACGCCATACAGGACTACGACGACTGGCTCCACCGGACCCTGCGGCGGTATTTGCTGGATGAATGCGAAATCGTGGAAGGCCGGGAGGAACTGCTTCAGATTATCCGGGAACGGATCGGGAAGTTCTTTGAATAGAGGCTTTGAATCGGAGGCGGAAGATTGAATATTCCGCTGATCTGTAGTATAATAATACGATTGAATAAAAAAGGAGATTTAAATATGGGAAGGATCAATTACGCATATAGGAATTATGGCCTGTTCTTTACCACCTTCACCTGTACCAACGAGGAAGTGGACGAGGAATTCTTTCAGGAATGCATGACGCTGCCGCAGTTCCCCAGGGGGGAATGCGAACCCATGGGCCGGAAGGCGACCTGTGAGCAGTGCGAACACTTTGGACGGCGGACGGAATACGTTTCCCCGAATACCGGAAAAAGATCCATCCGGAAAGAAAACGCCATCGGAGACATCGCTGCGGAACCGGAATTGGAAGAAGATGAGGATTAACAGGAAAGGCAGGTTTTTGTAAATGAAGTTACTGATGACAGGAAATGAAGCGGCTGCAAGGGGCGCTTATGAAGCGGGAGTTGTATTTGCCTCCGCTTATCCGGGCACACCCAGCACCGAGATCCTGGAGACCCTGGCGGGTCAGCACCGGGACAAGATCTATTCGGAATGGGCGCCGAATGAAAAGGTGGCAGTGGAAGCAGCCATCGGGGCGGCCATCGCCGGCGGACGGGCACTGGCCTGCATGAAGCATGTGGGCGTGAACGTGGCGGCGGATCCGCTGATGACTTTTGGATATACCGGCACCACTGCGGGTTTTGTGCTGGTTTCCGCGGACGATCCGGGGATGCACAGTTCCCAGAACGAACAGGATAACCGCTATTACGCAAAATTCGCCAAAATCCCGATGCTGGAACCATCCAACAGCCAGGAAGCCAAGGATTTCATGCCCATCGCTTATGAACTCAGCGAAAAGTGGAACACCCCGGTCTTCTTCCGGATGACCACCCGTGTCTGCCACAGCAAGAGCATCGTGGAATGGGGCGAGCGGACCGAGGCGGAACACATCAAATACGTCAAGGATATCAAACGGTATGTGGCGACGCCGGCTCACGCCAAACCCATGCGGGAAAAGGTGGAGGAGCGGATGAAGCTCATGACGGAATTCGCCAACAACACAGACCTGAATAAACCGGAATACAACGGCCGCGAGATCGGCGTGATCAGTGCCGGCGTGGCCTATCAATACGCCCGGGAAGTCTTCGGGGAAGAGGCTTCTTACCTGAAACTGGGCTTTACCCATCCCATGCCCATCGAAACCATTCGGGCGTTTGCCGAAAAGGTGGACAAACTCTATGTGGTGGAAGAACTGGAACCCTACATGGAAGAACAGATCCGCGCGGCAGGCATCGACTGTATCGGCAAGTCCGTGATTCCCAATATGGGGGAACTGGACACCGACCGGGTGCGGCTGGGGGTCTACGGAAAGGAAAATCCGTCCCTGAAGTCGGATATCAAGGCCGCGGATCGGCCGCCCACACTGTGCGCAGGCTGTCCTCACAGGGGATTCTTCTATTCCCTGTCCAGAAGAAAGAACGTAATGGTTACCGGCGACATCGGCTGCTACACCCTCGGGAATGCCGAACCGCTGTTCGCCATTGATACCACTATCTGCATGGGTGCCAGCATCAGCTCCGGCCACGGCGCCTCCAAGGTGTTTGAGCGGTCGGAACCGGAGATGAAGGTCGTTTCCGTCATCGGCGACTCCACCTTCTTCCATTCCGGCGTTACCAGCCTGATGGACATCGCCTACAACGGCGGCAGCAGCGTGGCGGTGATTCTGGACAACCGGATCACCGGCATGACGGGGCATCAGCAGAATCCGGGCTCCGGCTATACCCTGATGGGGGACCCGGCGCCGGAAGTGGATATTCCGGCCCTGTGCATGGCCATGGGCATCAAAAAAGAAAACATTCACATCGTGAATCCCAATATCCTGGCGGAAAACGATGCGGCGCTGGATGCGGCGCTGGCGGCTAAGGAACCTTCCGTCATCATCACCAAGTGGCCCTGTGTCCTGAAAAAGCCCTCCCGGGAGGATCGGGAACGGTTTGACCTGAGCAAAAAACAGTGCAAGGTGGATCCGGAGGCTTGCGTGAACTGCGGAACGTGCATCGGCACCGGCTGCCCGGCGCTCTTTGCCCGGGACGGCAAGGTGGAAATCGACAGCGGCTCCTGTACCGGCTGCGGGGTTTGCCAGCAGGTATGTCCCTTCGGCGCGATTGAAAAGGCGGGTGAATAATATGGCAGATATCAAGAATATTTTACTGGTTGGCGTCGGCGGTCAGGGGACCATCCTGGCCAGCAAAATCTTATCCACCGCGCTGGTCAGCGCCGGTTATGACGTGAAGATGAGCGAAGTCCACGGAATGGCCCAGCGGGGCGGCAGCGTCACCACCCAGATCCGCTACGGCGAAAAGGTCTATTCCCCGATCATCGGCCGGGGTGAAGCGGACGTGATGGTCTGCTTTGAAAAAATGGAGGCCCTGCGGTGGCTGGATTTCGTCAAACCCGACGGGAAACTGGTCATCAACGACTACGAGATCCCCTCTGCGCCGATTCTGGTCGGCAAGGAACCCTATCCGGAAGGGATCATCGAGGACCTGTCCGCAAAAACCGAGGTATCCGTCTTCAAGGCGGCGGATATCGCCAGGGAACTGGGCAATCCGAAGACCATGAACATCGTGCTCCTGGGCGCTTTGGTCAAGGCCATGGGCATTGAGGACATGGACTGGGACAACTTCATTTCCATGAACGTGAAAAAAGGGTTTGAAGAGCTGAACATCAAAGCCTTCCGGGCCGGGATGGCGGCGATATAGTTCTTGAAACTTAAAGTGGGATGGGATATAATAGAAAGGTAGGGGCCGGTCGAAAACCGGTTCTGGAGATAGAGATAATATTTATCGAGGAGGAGATATATTATGGATTTCTTAAACAAAATGAAGGAAACAGCAAAACAGGACATGAAGACCATCGTACTGCCGGAAGGTTCTGAACCCAGAACAGTCAAGGCTGTAGGCACCATCCTGCAGGAAGGTTTTGCGAACATCGTTCTGCTGGGCAAAGAAGAAGAGATCAAGGCTCAGGCTGTGGCACAGGGCGTGGACATCAGCGGCGCAAAGATCGTTGACCCGGAAACCAGCCCGGATTTCGAAGAGTATGCCAACAATTTCTATGAAATGAGAAAGAAAAAGGGCATGACTCCGGAAGAAGCCAAGAAAATGATGGCGAATCCGCTGTATTTCGGCGTAATGATGGTAGAAGTCGGCGCTGCGGACGGTATGGTATCCGGCGCGATCAACTCCACCGCCAACACCCTTCGTCCGGCTCTGCAGATCTTAAAGACCGCTCCGGATGCAAAACTGGTTTCCTCTTTCATGTTGGAACTGGTTCCGAACTGCGAATACGGTGAAGACGGCGTATTCATGTTCGCAGACATCAGCCTGGAACAGGATCCGGATGCTGAAAAGCTGTCCGAGATCGCTCTGATGACCGCGAAGTCCTTCAAGCAGTTAGTAGGCGCAGAACCGAAGGTTGCGATGCTGTCCTATTCCACATACGGTTCCGCAAAGCACGATCTGGTAACAAAGGTTCAGGAAGCGACCAAGCTGGCGAAGGAAAAGTCTCCGGACCTGGCACTGGACGGCGAACTGCAGCTTGACGCAGCGATCGTTCCTTCCGTAGGCAAGCAGAAGGCTCCGGAAAGCAAGGTTGCAGGTTATGCAAACGTACTGATCTTCCCGGATCTGAACGCAGGAAACATCGGCTACAAACTGGCTCAGAGACTGGCAAAAGCGGAAGCTTACGGCCCGATCCTCCAGGGGATCAAGAAACCTGTAAACGACCTCTCCAGAGGCTGCTTATGGGAAGACATCGTAGGCGTTGTGGCAATCACCGCTGTACAGGCTCAGAATCAGGCAAAATAATCCTTTCATTAATATCATCCCCGAACCCCTTCGGATCGATCCGAAGGGGTTCTTTTTTGGCGATTTGGTTGGCTATATAGAGCCCGAATGGTTGGGTATTAAGGTTTTCGTTTGGGATATAATGTTCTCAAATATTAGGCATGCAAAAAACTGCCTTTTGGACGGAGAAAGGATAAAAGGTGAGGATATGAACAGTTATGATGTAATCGTTGTGGGCGGCGGAATGATGGGGACCGCCTGCGCTTACTACCTGACCCGGGAAGGTCTGAAGACCGCCCTGGTGGAGCGGGGTGACATCGCCAGCGGCACCGTCAGCCATACAGACGGAAATATCGGGTATTCCGAAAAGCAGCCCGGGGTGGATATGCTGCAGGGGTATCACAGCCTTCAGCTGTATATGGAAATGGAGAAGGAATTCGATTATGACTTCGAATTCGAGCGGGACGGAAAGGGCGATCCGTCCGGCTACATCATCGCCTGCGTGACGGATTTTGAAATGGAAGAAGCCAAGAAGCGGGCGAAGGAAATGCAGGATCTGAATCTGGAAGCCTATGCGGTGGGACCGAAGGAGTTCCAGGAGCTGGAGCCTCTCGTGTCGAAGGACCTGGCCGGCGCCCTTTGGATGCCGAAAGAGTCCTCCGTCTGCCCGTTCCGGGTGGCATTCGGATATGTGTATGAAAGCCAGAAGACCGGATTGTTGGACGTTTATTATCGGACGGAAGTCAAGGACGTTCTCCAGGATCCGGTGACGAAGGCAGTCCAGGGAATCGTGACGGATAAAGGGGAAACCCTGCGGGCTCCGAAGGTGGTCAATGCTGCGGGATGCTGGGCGCCCTTTATCGGCGCTATGGTTGGATTGGATATCCCCATTGAGCCCCGTTACGGCCAGCTGATGGTCACGGAGAAGACCGGCAAGATCACTCAGCACCGGGGGTTCATTGAATACGGCTATATCCTGGCGAAATATCTGAAAAACGATACCTACGACCGGCAGGTAAGCCCGCTGGTGGAAGCCTATAATGTATGCTTCAATATCACCACGGCCCATACCGGCAATACCCAGATCGGCGGATGCCGGCTCTTCCGGGGCTACAGCATCAAGTCCGAATACCAGATCATGACGGCTATTGCGGAGCGGGCCATCCGGTTCTTCCCCATGCTGAAGAATGTCAACTGCATCCGTTCTTTCGGCGGACTGCGGCCCTTCTGTCTGGATCACCTGCCCATCGTTTCGGATGTGGAGGAGGTGCCGGGCTTCTATATCTGTTCAGGCCACGAAGGCAGCGGCATTGCACTGGGACCCGTTGCGGGCAAGCTGATCTCCGAATACGCCACCGGACAGGAACTCTACTTCCCGGAAGCGAGGGAACTGGCCTGGAGCCGGTTTACGCCGGAAAAAATCGCGGCCTACCGAAAGGCTGAACAGGAGAATACCCGGGAACTGGAAGAGAAAGAAAAACAGTTTGAACACAAACGTTATTAACGGAAACCGTTACCCCTTATAAAAAACCTTAGAGGAGTGTGTATTATGTCTAAAGATCAAATCAAGGAATTCAAGAAGTTTGGGTATTTTGACCCACAGACCTCCCACGGGAACGTCCAGATGAACTACCAGCAGATGGTATCCGGCTTCCCGGTGGGCATCGTCTACATTGACGATACCAACTATCCGATGGTTCCGGGAAACGTGAACAATGCTTCCAGCTATGACTTCCCGGTCATTCTGAGAACCATTCCAAACATGACCCAGGAGCGGGTATTCGCCGGTGATCCCACCATTGCCGACGACATCATCGCCATGGGCCAGTACCTGATTCAAAAAGAAGGGATCCGGGCTCTGAGCTCCGGATGCGGCTTCTTCGGCAATTTCCAGAAGGAAGTGGCAGCGGCCCTGGACATTCCGGTAGCGATGTCGCCGCTGGTCATGATCCCCTGGATCCGCCGGCTCATTAAACCGAATCAGAAGATCGGCGTGCTGACAGCCAATGCCGGCGCGCTGACCGATAAACTGTTTGACGCGGTAGGCGTTTCCCAGGAAGACCGGGAAATGATCATTATCCGGGACCTGTACAGTGAACCGGAATTCTCCTGCATCATGACCTACCGGGGCTTCTTCGACAACGACGGCGTCTGCAACGAAGTGGTCGGAAAAGCGATGGAAATCATGGAAGAAGATGCCGAGATCGGCGCATTCCTGCTGGAATGCTCCGATATGCCGCCTTATGCTTACGCCATCCAGGCAGCCACCCAGCGGCCGGTATTCGACTTTATCTCCATGATCAAATTCCTCAAGATGAGCGTCACTCAGAAAGCTTACTGCGGATGGATCTAAACATTTGGTTATACCTCTTTCGGGCCTCTGCCTTCGGGCAGGGGCTTCTTCTTGTCTTTTCAACGTGAATCGTATATAATGAAGGGTAAGAATCATTTTGCAAGAGGTGAGATCGAATGAGTCTGGAAAAATTCTTGGTGGATTATAACGAAATGGACATTTATCCCATGCATATGCCGGGACATAAACGAAACGATGAAGTGATGGAGATGGTGAATCCCTACCTGATCGACGTGACGGAAGCGGGAAACCTGGACAACCTGCACGAACCCGAGGGCGTACTGGCCCAGGCCATGCAGAAAGCCAGCCGGGTATTCGGCAGCAAGAGCACCTATTTCCTGGTGAACGGCAGCACCTGCGGCATCCTGGCCGGAATCTGCGCATCGGTGAAAAAGGGCGGCAAGGTCATGCTCTCCCGGGCCTGTCACAAATCGGTATACAACGGGCTCTACCTGCGGGATGCAAAGGCGCTGTACCTGTATCCGCCGGTGGACAAGCGCTACGGCATATACGGATCCATATCCCCCCGGGCTTTGAAAATGGCCCTGCGGCGGCGGGATGACATCGACCTGGTGATACTGACCTCGCCGACTTACGAAGGCGTGACTACGGACATTGAAGCCATGGCGAAGATCTGCCACCGGTATGATATCCCGTTGCTGGTGGACGCAGCCCACGGCGCACATTTTGGCTTCACCCCGGATTTTCCGGAAAGCGCCATCCGGCAGGGAGCGGACATCGTGGTGCACAGCATCCACAAGACGCTGCCGGCCCTGACCCAGACCTCTTTACTCCACTTTAACAGTGATTTGATCGACGAAAACAAACTGCGGCAGTTTCTGACCATGTTCCAGAGCACCAGCCCCTCTTACGTGCTGATGAGCGGCATCGATAAATGTGTGGACTACCTGGACAGCCCGAAAGCAGCCGAGGATTTTGTGAAATATACCGCCATGCTGAATGAGTTCAGCGAGCGGATGAAGGAACTCAAGAAATTCCGGATCCTGTGCAAGGGCGAGGACGAACTGGAGCAGCACCCGCTGTTCTTCGGGATGGACCCGGGGAAGATCGTCATTTCCACCCGGGGCACGGAGTTTACCGGAGCCGAACTGGAAGAGATCCTGCGGGATAAGTATAAGATCCAGCTGGAAATGGCCTTCGGTGATTACGCCATCGCCATGACCGGTGTCTGCGATACCCAGGAAGGCTTCGACCGGCTGGCGGAAGCCATGCTGGAACTGGACGAGGAATGCGATTATTCCAAGGAATGCGGCCAGTGCGGCGACAAGACCATCTGCGGGGACAGCCCGTATTGCACCGTCAACGCCCATGTCTGCACCAACATCCGCTATGACGAAGCAATCAATAAAGAAGGATTCCGGCCGCCGCGGGCACCCAGGTCCGTGATGAAGTCGGCGGAAGCCATCGATGCGGAAGGCGAAGCGGTCGGCATCGACGAAGCGGTGGGCAGGATCGCACAGGAATACATTTATGCATATCCGCCCGGAGTGCCGCTGGTGGTACCCGGTGAGCCGGTATCGGAGGAAGTGCTGGCTTACATTCGCCGGCTGGAAGGCTCGGACACTCAGATCCGCAGCAGCCTGAAAGGCTGGGAAAACGGGAAAATCCATGTGGTTACCCAGGAGGCGCTGTCGGAAGCCGGCGTTCGCCTGATACCGAAGAAAACCGCAGCAGATGCTGAAACTGCAGAATCCAGGAGCGGCCGCGGCGGGCGGTTTGCCGGATTGTTCCACCGGAATAAGGAAGAAGAGGAAGAACCGCTTCAGTTGGAGGACCTCCTGAAGGTAGGCCCGCCGGAAGAAGAACCCGAACCTCAGGGACCGGTACCCCAGTTCATCATCGCCGATGCGCCGGTGGAAGAGATTTTAAATCCGGAAGAAGCGGCGGAGATCCTGCAGCAGATCGAACCGGCGGAAGAATCGGTAGCAGAACCTGAACCGGAACAGCCGGTTGAAGAGGCGGAAGCGGAAGAGACTGTCATTGAAGTTGAAACAGTGGAACCCCCTGCATGGGCTGTGGAAGAGGTGAGCCCGGAAGAATCGGCGGAAACCGAACCGGAAGAACCGGTGAAGGAGTCCGTGGAAGCCGGATCGCCGGCATCGGCGCTGGAAGAGGTTTTAGAGCCGGAAGAATCTGCAGAAGCGGAAGAGGTTTCGGAAGCCGAAGAGCCTGC
>JAFWFI010000090.1 GCA_017515705.1 Bacillota bacterium | reverse complement strand
CGGACTGTAACCGTTGGTACCGGGATCGCACCGGTTCGGCCTTTCGGCTCGCGGACTCGCTGAAGTTCAGATTACCGCCAGTGAGGACTTTCACCTCGCCCTGAAACAGATTCAACTGAAGTTATTATAGTACCATTTACGGCAATTGTAAATAGAGAATATAGTCTAAAGTCTCGAGTCTTGAAAAGATCCTTCGCTGCGCTCAGGATGACAATAATGTCATTCTGAGGGCAACGCCCGAAGAATCTCCGGGCACCCAACTCCCTATTCCAACTCAAATGCCCCGGTATAGAGCTGATAATACTTGCCCTTCTGGGCGATGAGGTCGTCGTGGTCTCCGCGCTCGATGATGTGGCCGTTCTCCAGCACCATGATGACGTTGGAGTTCTGGACCGTGGAGAGCCGGTGGGCGATGACGAAGACCGTCCGCCCTTCCATCAGGGAATCCAGGCCCCGCTGCACGATGGCCTCGGTACGGGTGTCGATGGTGGAGGTCGCCTCGTCCAGAATCAGCACCGGCGGGTCGTTCACCGCCGCCCGGGCAATGGCCAGAAGCTGGCGCTGTCCCTGGGACAGGTTTGCCCCGTCACTTTCCAGCACCGTTTCATATCCTTCCGGCAGCCGCATGATGAAGTCGTGGGCGTTGGCCAGCTTCGCCGCTTCCTCCACATCCCCATCGCTGGCGGTCAGCCTCCCGTAGCGAATGTTTTCACGAACCGTTGCCGTAAAGAGGTTCGTATCCTGCAGCACGATCCCCAGGGACCTCCGCAGGTCGTATTTTTTGATTTTCTTGATGTCGATGCCGTCGTAGACGATCTGTCCTTCGGCAATATCGTAGAACCGGTTGATCAGGTTGGTGATCGTGGTCTTCCCGGCGCCGGTCGCGCCCACAAAGGCCACCTTCTGCCCCGGTTTGGCGTACAGGTTGATGTCATGCAGGACAGTCTTGCCCTCTTCGTATCCGAAGTCCACGTCGAAGAACCGGACGTCGCCCTTCAGCTGCGTCAGTTTCACGCTGCCGTCTTCCAGGGTTTCCTTCCAGGCCCACATTTCCGTCCGGTGATCCGTTTCCGTCAGGACTCCGTCCACGTACTCCGCATCCACCAGTCCGACCGTTCCGTCGTCCTGCTCTTCGGGCTCATCCATCAGATTAAAGATCCGCTCCGCCCCGGCCAGTGCCATAGCGACGGCATTGATCTGCTGGGCCACCTGGTTCACCGGCATCACGAAACTCCGGGTCAGTTGCAGGAAGGCCGCAATGGCACCCAGCGTCAGCCCGGCGGAAATGCCGCTGATGGCGAGGAACCCGCCCACGATGGCGACGACCACATACATCAGGTTCCCCAGATTCCCCATGATGGGCATCAGGATATTGGCCAGAATGTTGGCGTTGGCCGCATTTTCCCGCAGTTCATCATTCAGCCGGTCGAAATCTTCCTTGGTCTTCTCCTCATGATTGAAGACCTTGATGACTTTCTGCCCGGAAATCATTTCTTCAATATATCCGTTGACTTCCCCCAGGGACTTCTGCTGCTTGACGAAGAAGCCGCCGGCTTTCCCGCCGATTTTTCCCGTCAGCTTCAGCATGAAGAAGACGATGGCCAGCACCAGCACCGTCAGCGGGATGCTGAGGTAGATCATCGACGCCAGCACCACGACGATGGTGGTACCGGAGGAAAACAGCTGGATCAGCGTCTGGGCCATCAGCTGCCGCAGGGTATCCGTATCGTTGGT
>JAFWFI010000089.1 GCA_017515705.1 Bacillota bacterium | reverse complement strand
GCAATGAGGCGTAAAAGCCAGACCCAGGTCCGCCGCCAGGTCGAACATCACCCGGTTGGCGAGCAGAGTCTCATCGGAATAATTCGTCAGCAGCACCCAGGTGTCGGATTCTTCCGCCGGATCCCCCGTGTCCATCAGGTCCGCTGCATTTTTGAGTTTGATCTGGTAGGGTTTTTTGGGTTCCTCCCAGGTGGAATTGCCACGGCCCTTGATCTGCTTCAGGTCACCCCGGTACAGCAAAGATCCTTCCGCATCCAGCATCGTCAGGATGCCCTTCGCCTTGTGGCTCTTGTCCGGGCTGGCTTCCACCCACTCCCGGTTCTTTGCCGGGTCCTCGCTCTCCAGGAACAGCGCCGATACGCTGCCCGAGTGCATCAGGTTCAGGTACGTGAAGCCGCCGTCCCAAGACAGTCCCACCCGGTAGACGCCGTCCGCCGGTTCCTCCGGGTACAGCTGCGTCAGGTCGACTGCTTCTTCGCCCGCCGGAACGGATGCCTCTCCGTACGTCAGGGTCAGCCCTTTTGCATCCGACCTCAGGTCCAGCGCTGCCGGGTCTGCCGACGACGGCAGAAAGAGCCACTGCTCTCCCCGAATCTCCTGGGGCCGGACAGACAGCTCCGCCTCCCCGCCCGGAACCGCAAGGTAAAAGCCCTCCGGCAGGGTATTGCTTCCGGGGGTTTCCAACGCAAAGGCCGGAATGCCCGTTATTATGAATACTATGATCAACATCAACACAGAAATTCTCTTTTTCATCGTTTGCCCTCTCCGTTTTACCGCCAAAAAGAAAAGAGCCTCGTTCTCTGAGAAACGAGGCTCCGGAATGTCTGATCAGATTTCCTCCTCCACATATTTCACCAGGTCTGCGACCAGGGTAAAGGTCTCTGCCACTTCATCAGGGATCTCAATATCATATTCTTCTTCAATCGCCAGGACGATTTCCACGGCATCCAGGGAATCCGCCTCTAAATCCTTGATCAGGGATGTTTCCATGGTGATTTTGGATGGATCCGATAAGCTCAGCTGTTCCGCAATAATGTTTTTGATTGTTTCGAATACCATAATTCTAACCTCCGGATGATGTACTACCGCCATTATAAATGAATGTGGAGCAAGGTGCAAGGATTCTGCAAAATTTTTTATTCTTCCGCCCAAAGGTCGTAACAGTTTTCCAGTTCGGCTTCGGTTTCCTTCAGCTGCCGGTTCGCCTCCCACATCTTCTCGTGATTGGTGAACACTTCCTCCAGGCACATGTACTCCTGCAGCTCGTTGATTTTCAGCTCCAGTTCCATGATTCGCTCTTCCAGCTGCTGCCGTTCCTTCCTCTTCCGCCGCTCTTCCTGTTCCTTTTCCTTTTCCTTCCGGCGCAGTTCCTTGAGCTGGGTCTTCGTCATTTCGCCGGATCCGCCGCCGTTTTCCGCGCCGGCGGTCTCCGCCCCGTTCCGGGCTTCCTTCTGGGCTTTCTTTTCCAGGTAATAATCGTACTGTCCCAGGTATTCCGTCAGCCCCTCTTCCGTCAGTTCCAGAATCCGGGTGGGGATCTTGCCCAGGAAATACCGGTCGTGGGAGACCATGAGCAGGGTTCCCGGGAATTCCAGCAGGGCGTCTTCGAATACTTCCTTGGAAGGGATGTCCAGGTGGTTGGTGGGTTCGTCCATCACCAGGAAATTCGCCCCGGTCATCATGATCTTCAGAAGGGAAAGTCTCGCCTTCTCGCCGCCGGAGAGGGATTTTACTTCCTTGAACACGTCGTCTCCCCGAAACAGGAAGCTTCCCAGGATGTTCCTCAGTTCCTTCTGGGTGTAAAGCCTGTAAGCGGAATGCAGTTCCTCCAGCACCGTCTTTTCGGGATCCAGCATCTGCTGTTCCTGGTCATAATAGCCGATGGATACGTTCTGGCCCAGCCGGATGACGCCGGTGTCGGGGTCCGCCTGCTCCAGGAGCATCTTCAGCAGGGTCGTCTTGCCGATGCCGTTGGGTCCGATGAGACAGACCCGTTCGTCTTTTTTGATGTCAAAGTTCACATTTTTGAACAGCTGCCGCTCTCCGAAGGACATGGACAGGTCCTCGCCGGAGGCCACGTCGTTGCCGCTGGCAAACAGAGTCCGGAAATGGAGTTTCATGGTATCGAAGGACTGGACGGGCCGGTCCATCACTTCCATCTTCTCCAGCTTTTTCTCCCGGGACTTGGCCCGGTTGGCCAGCTTTTCGGTGCCGTGCTGCTTGAACCGCCGAATCATTTCCTCCTGCTTTTCGATTTCCCGCCGGTTCGCCTCGTAGAGTTTCATGGCCGCCGCTTCCCGCTCCTTCTTGCGGGTGATGTAGTCGGTATAATTGCAGGTATATACGTTTAAATGATGGTTTTCCACTTCAAAGATCTTCGTCACGGTCCGGTCCAGGAAATACCGGTCGTGGGAGATCAGGATCACGGTGCCGCTGTAGGAGCGCAGCTGACCCTCCAGCCAGCTCAGGGTGTCGATGTCCAGGTGGTTGGATGGCTCGTCCAGCAGCAGGATGTCCGGCTTTTTCAGCAGCAGGACGCCCAGGGACAGCCGGGTCTTTTCCCCGCCGGAGAGGGAGTCGATCTTCTTTCCGTAATCTTCCTCGCCGAAGCCCAGAGCCGTCAGGATCCCCCGGATCTCACTCTTGTAGCCGTAGCCGTTGCGTTTTTCGAATTCGTCGGACAGCCGGGCGTACTCCTCCATCAGGGCTTCCGCATCCTCACCTTTCGCCGAGGCTTCGGAAATCTCGTCCATGACCTCCTTCAGCCGCGCCTCCATGGCGATGACGTCCGAATAGAGCAGCAGGAATTCGTCGTAGATGCTGTTGGTGCTCTCGAAGTTCCCGTTCTGGTGCAGGTAGCCCAGTTTCACTCCCGGCGCCATGGACAGGGTCCCTTCGTCCGGGGCCAGTTCGCCGCCGATGATGTTCAGCAGGGTGGTCTTGCCGGCGCCGTTGAGGCCGATGAGCCCCACCCGGTCTTTTTCGTTTATATGAAATGTGATGTTTTCCAGGATCACGTCAATGCCGTAGGCCTTGCCGATGTCCTTGGCTGAGATCACTGTCATGTTGTTACCTTTTCTTTCTTATCGTCAATCCGTCGAATATCAGTATACCAAAAACCCGGGGCCGCTTCAACCACGAAAGCCCCCTCGAAAAGAATCAACCTGCTAGCTGGCTATGGCATATTTCCATATTTGTGATATACTGATATCAGTGAAATATGATTCAAAAGACAGGAGATGAAAAGCTTTATGAATTTTGATTATACGGAAGAACAACTGGCGCTCAAGGCACAGATCCGGGCATTCTGCGAGAAGGAGATCAAGCCCGAAATGCGCCGGCTGGAGGACGCGCAGGTCTATCCCCTGCGGACCATAAAAATGCTGGGCGAAATGGGCTTCATGGGAATGCCTTTCCCCAAGGAATACGGCGGCATGGGCCTGGACTACCTGACCTACGTCATGCTGGTCGAGGAGATCTCCAAGATCAGCCCTTCCCACGGCGTGGCCGTGCAGACCCACCACGCCCTGGCCACCTGGCCCATCTTTACCTACGGAACGGAAGAGCAGAAACGCAAATACGTGCCGGATCTGGCTTCCGGCCGGAAGATCGGCGCCTTCGGGCTGACCGAGCCCAACGCCGGCACGGACGCCGCCATGCAGCAGACCGTTGCCGAGGACAAGGGCGACTACTGGCTGCTGAACGGGTCGAAGATGTTTATTTCCGGCGCAGGCGTCGCCGATGTTTATGTAGTCATGGCCATGACGGACAAGTCGAAAGGCAATCACGGCATCAGCGCGTTCATCGTGGAAAAGGGAATGCCGGGCTTCTCCTTCGGCACCAACGAAGACAAACTCGGGATCCGGAGTTCGACGGTGGCGGAGCTGCTGTTCAACAACTGCAGGGTTCCCAAGGAAAACCTGTTGTACGAAGAAGGAAAAGGCTTCAAGGTCGCCATGACCGCCCTGGACGTGGGACGTCTGGGGATCGCAGCCCAGGCACTGGGCATCGCCCAGGAATCCTTCGACATGACGGTCCGCTACATGAAGCACCGGGAACAGTTCGGCAAACCCCTGAGCAGTCTCCAGGCCCTGTCCTTCACCATGGCGGAACTGGAAACCAAGATTGAGGGCGCCCGCTTCCTGCTGTACCGGGCGGCGGATCACCTGGACCAGGGCAAGAGCGACATTTCCGTCACGGCAGCCAAGGCGAAACTGGCCTGCTCCACGGTGGCCATGGAAACCACCCTGAAAGCGGTCCAGTTCCACGGCGGTTACGGGTACATCAAGGACCTGCCCCTGGAACGGTACATGCGGGATGCAAAGATCACCGAGATCTACGAAGGGACCTCGGAAGTCATGAAAATGGTCATTTCCGGCGGGATCTTCGGCCGGGGCGCCAAACACGAGGAAAAACAGGTGCGGATCCTGAAAGACGCGGGCGAACTGAAAGCGGTCCTGGCGGAACACCCCGGGGATATCTGCTGGTCCGGCGGCAGAGGTCTGACAACTGCCGGCTTTGAGAAGCTGAAGCAACTGGCAGAGAAAACCGGCGGCGGTTTCGGCGCATCCAGAGGTGCGGTCCGGGCCGGGCTGGCGAAAGAAGAAGACCAGGTTGGCCTGACCGGAAGAACGGTCGCACCGGCGGTCTATGTTGCCGTTGGGATCTCCGGCATGACCCAGCACCTGGCCGGCATGAAAGGCTCCGGGCTGGTTGTCGCCATCAACCGCAATCCCCAGGCGCCGATCTTTGCGGCAGCGGACGTCGGCCTCGTGGGCGACGCGGAAGAAATCCTGGACGAACTGCTGGCGATCCTCTAATCACGGAGCAGGAGAATCATACACGCAAAATCAATCCGGCGCAGTGAGAACTCTATAACTGAGTTCACCCTGCGCCGGCATACGTTTTTGCCTTTTTCTCCATTTTATATGCCTAGTTGACTTTCGACTCGGCCTTTTAGGAACTTTTCTACAGTGTTTCTGCTCAAGTCGGCATATATTTTCTCTCTTTTCGCCATTTTATATGCCTAGTTGACCTTCAACTCGGCCCTGCAGGAGCTTTTCAACATAGTTCCTGCTCAGGGCCGGCATATGTTTTCTCTCTTTTCGCTATTTTATATGCCTAATTGACTTTCGACTCGGCCCTGCAGAAACTTTTCAACAGAGTTCCTGCTCAGGGCCGGCATATGTTTTCTCTCTGTTCACCATTTTATATGCCAAACCAATTCCCTCCCACAATGCAGTGGCTTCAACAATGGGTTTTCTTCTTTAATCATTCTGCCCCGGTCCGGCCTAAAGCTCCGCATTGGGGTATGCGTCCAGGGTCTGGGTTTCATCCTCCGCACCCGCCAGGAATTCATAGTAGGCGGCGCAGCCGATCATGGCGGCATTGTCCGTGCACAGGATCAGGGGTGGCATGTATAGCGTAATGCCGTTCTCGGCGCAGGCCTTCTCCAGTTCCGCCCTCAGGCAGCTGTTGGCGGCCACGCCGCCGGCCAGCACCAGCTTGTCCCGGCCCCTCTCCTTACAGAGCCGAACGCTTTTTTCCACCAGCACTTCCACCACCGCTGCCTGAAAGCTGGCAGCCACGTCCGCAGCCACAAAATCCTCGTTCTTCTGGCGCTTGCCGTTCAGGTAATTCAGCACACCGGTCTTGGTGCCGGAAAAGCTGAAGTCGTAGCTGTCCTTTTCCAGGTAAACCCGTTTGAAGTGGATGGCTTCCGGGTCCCCTTCCTTCGCCAACTTGTCCAACAGCGGACCGCCGGGGTATCCCAGTCCCAGCACACGGGCCACTTTGTCGAAGGCCTCGCCGGCCGCATCGTCCCGGGTCTGCCCCAGGACCTCGTAATCCGTGTAATCTTTTACATCCGCCAGGGTGGAATGCCCGCCGGAAACAATCAGGGCCGCAAAGGGCGGCTCCAGGTCCGGGTGGGCAATGTAATTGGCGCAGATGTGGCCCCGGATGTGATGGACCCCGATCAGGGGAACGTCCAGCGCAAAGGCCAGGGCCTTGGCCGTGGCGGTGCCGATCAGCAGGGCGCCGATCAGGCCCGGCCGGTTGGTGACGCCGATGAAGTCGATGTCCTCAAAGCTCACTCCCGCCTCTTCCAGCGCCTGGTCCACCACGGTGCTGATATTGTTCAGATGATGCCGGGATGCGATCTCCGGTACCACGCCGCCGTAGGCTTTATGGATCTCGATTTGGGAAGAAATGATGTTGGACAGGACTTTCCGCCCATCCGCCACCACCGCAGCCGCCGTCTCGTCGCAGCTAGACTCAATGGCCAGGCAAAGATATTCTTTTCCGTTTTTAGGTTGGTTTCTGTTCATGTCTTTGTTTATCCCAATTGTATTAAAGAAGACTCTTGCGTTTCACTTCCATATCCTGTATAATCATGACAACGGAAGGATTACCGCTTTTCACACGGCGGTCCAATCCCAAAATGGTTTTAGAGCCGTCAGGCTATGACGGCTCTTTTCTTATTTTTGAAGCATCACACAGACAGTGACAACTCCGATTATTATCAAGCAGAATTCAAAGAATTCTGAAACTGTCAAATAATCCATAAGCATCACCCCCTTTCGGAGAGTGACCGAACCGCCAAACGGTAATCCTTATTAAATTATACATTATTTTGCATTATTGTCAATTATTCAATTATGCTTTCCCCGTCATCCTGAGCAAAGCAAAGCATCTTCTCCAATCACCAATCTCCGAGCTTCGATTTCTATCTCCAAACCCCTTACAATACCGGCAGAGATTCCGTCAGCCACATGATCAGCGCATCTTCTCCGTCGGAATAATAGCGTTTCCGAAGGCCCGCTTCCCGGAAGCCCAATTCCCTGTACAACGCCCGGGCAGCTTCGTTGGAGGGACGAACTTCCAGGGTGAAGTTGTAGATCCCCTTCTGACGTCCGTCGAGAAGAACGCTCTCCACCAGGCGCCGGCCGATGCCCATCCGCCGATAGTCCGGATGCACTGCCACATTGGTAACGTGGCCCTCGTCCAGAATGTGCCAGACGCCCATATAGCCGCAGACCCTTCCGTCCGGGGCCTCCGCCACGAAATACACTGTAGGGTTCAGTCCGCTGAGCTCGGCTTCAAAGGCCTCTCGGGACCAGGGGTCGGGAAAACAGGATTTCTCCACTTCCCAGACGCCGTCGATGTCCTCCGGCCTCATCCGCCGGATCCGGATCTCTTCGCTCATTCCAGTCTCACCCGGTGCTTCAGCTGGAAGGTCAGGTCATCGGTACAGAGGTAGATAATTCCCTCCACCAGTCCGATGATGGACGGGATCCCGGTCCAGCAGAAGAGGATGTACACGATGCCCAGGCCGATCCTTCCCATGTAAAACTTGTGGATCCCCAGGCCGCCCAGCACGATGCCCAGCACGCCGGCCGCGATTTTGCTCTTCACGGGCCAGTTCGGATCCACTCCGTTCATACTGTAGTAATACGCCTGATCGGCAGCCTGCCCCTCATCCATGGCCGGGCCCTGCCGGGTATACTGCTGCTGCCGCTCTTCATCAAAAAGAGCCTCCACCCGGATCCCGCAGTTCGGGCAAAACTTGATTTCCTCTGTCACGGGTGTTCCGCAGTTGGGACAAAACTTTTCGCTCACGTTCTTTTCTCCTTTTCTTCCCGTTTCCGTTCCGCTTCGGATTTTCTTAAATACTCCGGCTGCGCCTGCGCATAGGAGACTGCCTTTCCTTCCCGGAAAATTTCCAGGCCCAGCACGGCCACCATTTCCGCCGTCTGGAAGCGCCGCTCCTCCGGTGCGAAAAAGGCTTCCTGTCCGACGCCTTCCTCCAGCGCTTTCCGGATCTTCGGATTGCCGACCCCGTCTCCCATAAAGAGTACCGGGCCCCGGTCCGCCACCGCATCAATGACCTGCTGAGGGTCATAAGCGCCTTCCGGCAGCAGCTCCTTCATTTCATCTTCTTCAAATGTATATGCGGCGGAATAAACCTGACTGCGCCGCGCATCCAGCACCGGACACACCACGCCGCCGAAATTCCAGCCATTCATGGACATGGCCTTCAGGGTGGGCACTTCCGCCACCGGCACCTTCCAGACCTGGGCCAGGCCTTTGGCGGTGGCCATGCCGATCCGGATGCCGGTAAAGGAACCCGGTCCCCGGGACACGGCGATGCCGTCAATGTCCTCTTTTTTCAGATCGCAATCCGCCAGCACCTGTTCGATCAGGGGCATCAGGTTCTGCAGATGGGTCATGTTGGCTTCCGACCGGACTTCATGGACGCATTCGTCCCCGTCGATGATCGCCGCCGAAGCCATGGCCGCCGTAGTCTCAATCGCCAGGATATTCAATGACAATCCGCCTCCCCTCTTCTTCTTCCGCATACTCGAACCGGATCCGGTACAGGTGATTCGGTTCCACATCCTCCAGCAGCCCCTCGATCAGGTCCGCCCACTCCACAAAGCAGACGCCTTCCCCGAAGAACCGCTCCTCGTATCCGATCTCAAACAGGTCATCCTCGTCGTGGACCCGGTACACATCGAAATGATACACCGGCAGCCGGCCCTCATACTCCTTCACGATGGTGAAGGTCGGGCTGGTAACCGCCTCTTCCACGCCCAGCGCCCGGATGGCCGCCCGGCAGAAAGTGGTCTTCCCGGTGCCCAGGTCCCCGTACATGGCCACGATGTCACCGGGGGACAGTTCTGCCGCCAGCTCCGCTGCCAGCTTCACCGTTTCCGATTCGCTCTTTATCTGAAACTCTCTGATTCTACTCATTCTCATCCTCTGTGCAGCACAGCCGGTAAATCGCTTCCGCATAAATGGCCGCCGCTTTCATCATATTGTCCAGGTCGATGTACTCGTTCTTCTGGTGCTCCGTGGCTTCTTCCCCCGGGAACTTGATTCCGTAGGCCACTCCGTGGTTCATCGCCCGGGCATAGGTCCCGCCGCCGGTGACGATGGGGGCAGTCTTTGTATCTCCCGTATGCTTTTGGTAAATGTCCATCAGCGTCACGATCAGAGGGTCATCCGCCGGAATGTAGATTCCCTCCTTGTGGGGACCCTTTACCACGCCCACCTGGTACTCGTCCAGGTGCGACGCCATGCCCGCATAGACCTCTTCCTCGTTTCCCGTCACCGGGTAACGCACGTTGATGGTCAGGCTTCCCCGCTCCTCATTGACGTCGATGACCCCGGTATTCCAGATCAGGTCGCCGGAAATCTCATCCTTCAGCCCCACGCCGATCTGCCAGCCGTGGAGATTAAAACCGATTTTTTTATTGTAAAACTCAATGAAGTCGCTTACGTCTTCATTTTCAAAGGGGATCTCCTTCAGGAAATCCATCATGATCGAGATGGCGTTGACGCCCTTCTCCGGATGTGCGCCGTGAGCCGGCACTCCCTGTGTCATCACTTCCATGCTCCGGCCCCGGGCCTTGCAGGAAATCTCATACGCAGTGTGCTCCCGGTAAGCTTCCACCCTGCTCTTGATGGCCGCATTGTCCCCGGTGATCACCGCCGCGCAGCGGTCCGCCACCATATTGTAAGCCCGGCCGCCCTGAATGCTCTTCAGGACATAGCCCTGTTTCGGCCCTTTTTTGAACTTCTTCACCAGGTCAAAGACCAGGATCCCCATTTCCGCCTGGACCAGGGGGAAGTCCGCATCCGGCGTGAATCCGAAATCCGGTACACCGGCTTTTTCAAAGTATTTGTAGATGCCTTCCCACTCGCCGACTTCTTCGTCCAGCCCGAAAATCAGCCGGACCCGTTTATGAAACTTCGCGCCGCTTTCCTTCACTGCCCGCATGGCGTACAGGGCTGCTACCGCCGGGCCCTTGTCGTCGTTGGTTCCCCTTCCGTACATCCTGCCGTTCTCAATGGGTCCGTCCAGGGGATCGTAATCCCAGCCTTCCCCCAGGGGCACCACGTCCAGGTGAGCCAGGATGCCCATGCATTCCTCGCCTTCCCCGGTCTCGGCGTGGCCGCCGAAGTGGTCTGCGTCATAGGTCTCAAACCCGAATTCTTCACACTTCGCCAAAGCGGTGCGAAAGGCCTTCTCCACGTTTTCCCCGAAGGGCAGGTCTCCCTTCGGCTCGCTCACAACGCTTTCTATGGAAACCAGTTCCCGCAGGGTTCCGATCATTTCCTCCCGGTACCCCTCCAGGATCTTCTGATAATCTTTCATTTTGTCTTCCTCCCGGATTATTCTCTGACTAATTATTATATCATATTTCTTATAAGAGTGGAGCCGGAAGATTGGAGATCGGAGAAAAATAACGCCCCGCCGGCTCCTGCCGGCAGGGCTTGTTTTCGTTGACTCACAGGTTTAGGTCACGGCTATCCCCACAGTGAATCTGAACAGGAACTGCACCACGGGGGCTCTCGGGCAATCCACTGTATCGCTGACCTCGATGTTTACGCCCATCGGCAGGCCGTTGTCGTCTTCCGCCCAGCTCATGGCTTCACCGTACCAACCGTCCAGTCCCGGTAGTGCGATCCGGTACAGGAAGGTGATGATGTGTGCCGTGCTCAAGGTCTGATCCGGGGAGAATGTATCCGCGGAAGTACCCTTGGTAATGCCGTTCTCCACTGCCCAGAGGACAGCCTTATAGTAATAATCCTTCGCCTTCACGTCCTTGAAGGGATTGTTTTTGGTCGCCGGCTCCGGACATCCCTGGCTCCGCCACAGGAAGGTCACGGCCTGGCCCCGGGTCACGGTGCGGTCCGGACCGAAGTGATTGTAGTCCATACCATTGGTGATCTGGGGATTTGCATAATATGCCCAGAGAATGGCCTTGCGGTAGGGATTGCTCTTGCTCACATCCACGAAGGGATTGGTCCGGTCCCCGGCGCTGCCGAAGTACAGGGTGAAGGGTTCGCTGTAACAGTTGGTATAGCCGCTGTCCTTCGTGGCGTGAAGCCGGAAGACCACTGCTTTGTTTTCCCGGCCGTCACTGGAGATCTCCTTCGTATCAAACTGCCCGGGATCCGGCAGAATTCCGGTCTCGATCCAGTTTCCGTATTCATTCATGTAATCCAGGTACAGTTCTTCCGGCTCATCACTCAGATGATAGATCACTGCCACCGACTCCCCGTTTTCCGCCCGCATGTCCTTGGGGTCAAAAGAAAGGTGGGTAAATCGGAAATCCTCGTCTGCAGGGCCGCCGCCGATGCCCGGCATGATGATGATCAGTTCCTCACAGTACCCGGGTGCCTGGATATCCAATAAATGCTGAATGGCGGTGCTGTTCAGGGTAAAGGACCGGCTCAGCACCTGGCTGCGTTCATCCGTCGCCGCAATGGTGGTGGTCTCCTTGACCGAATCATAGGACATCACCAGGTCGTTGGTTCCGTCCTTGTCCAGGTCGAAATAGGTGATTTCCGCCACTTCCGACGTATTGATCTGACCGGTATACGCCAGTCCCCAAAGCGTATTCGCCACATCGTAGAAGTTCATGACCGGCCGGGTCTCACTGCCGCCGGACAGATCCAGGGTATCCGATGTGATCGCGATGGTCTCCCAATCCGAGTCCATGGGGATGTCACCGGCAAAGGACGCCGTGGGGCACATTCCCAGGGCGAATACCAACGCCAGCAAAACGGCTAAAATCTTTCGTCTTGTTTTCATACTGCTCCCTCCTTAAAAGTTTGGCCGATGCGGGCACCGGCCCCTGATATATTTCCACTGATTATAACTTCCCAATTATATTATACACGATTCATCCGCCTTGAATAGCCTTTAGTCGAAATTTTTACGGCAAACGTCCCGAAAGCCCCGTGGGAACGGAAATTATTTCTCTTGCGGTAAGGTCTCCCGGATTATATAATGAAAAAAAGTGAAATCCATTGAACTGAAATTGTTTCGGAGGGATTCGTATGAAAAAAAGAACATTTACCCGGTTTCTGGCTCTCATAATGGTGCTGGCAATGGTTTTCTCCATTTCCCTCACCACCGCCTACGCCGACTCTTCCAACGTGAAGGTCACCGTGGACGGGAAAGCCGTTACCTTCAACAACGATTTGGGTTACCCCTACATCGACAAAAATGGCCGTACCATGGTGCCCTTCCGGGCCGTCGCCAACTTCATGAGCGGCGTGCAGGTGGCCTGGAACAACGAAGCCCGGGAAGCCGCCTTTATCAAGACCGGCTCTACCTACAACCAGAGCGGGCAGGGTTATCAGCTGAAGGCCATGGTCCACTTCCCCCTCGACACCAACCAGGCCTGGGGCGCATATGCGTGGAAATCCGCTTACTATTATCCGGACGAACCGGACAACACCCTGTTCCTGCACCGGCTCGTTCAGATGGACACCAATTCCGTCATCAAGAACGGCCGGACCTACGCCCCCATCCGCTATCTGGCGGAAGCTCTGGGCTATAAGGTCGGCTGGAACGGCAATACCCGGACCGTGATCATCACCTCCCCGTCCGGCAACTGGGCGACGGCAGTGACCGGTATCCAGGCGCAGAAAGGCTTGAAGGTGATCGGTTCGGAACCGACGGCGGAAAAGTATGTCACTGAATTCATGCGGATGGGCTATCCCAGCGTCAAGTACAAGATGCAGTATCAGATGATCGACAACATCGGATCGGTGAGCGGCTATCTCTTCAAAGTCACCTCCGGGTCCAGCAACCTGTATCTGCTGGTTTCCACCGAAGGCGGCGAATGGTGGTACAGCAAGGACAGCGGCATGAATTACGCCCGGTGGATCCCCTTCTAAAGGGCTTCCATTTACAAGGAAAAAGAGGTACAATAATCTGGCCGGAAATCACTTTCCGGCCGGATTTATTTTTTATGCAATAAGGAGCTGCCATGCAGATGGATATGACCCGGGGGCCGATCCTGCCCCGGATGATCCGGTTCATGATACCGATCCTGATCGGAAACATTTTTCAGCAATTATATAACATGGTGGACACGATGATCGTGGGCAAATTCCTGGGGGCGGGTTCCCTGGCGGCGGTGGGCTCCACCGGCAACCTTATGTTCATGGTCACCGGCTTTGCCATGGGCGCGGCCATCGGTTTTTCCGTGCGCACCAGCCAGACCTTCGGCGCCGGCCGGATGGATGAGCTGAAGAACAGCGTCGCCTGCAGCATCGTGCTGGCGCTGGTCCTGTCCGCTGCACTGACGGTTTTCAGCCTGGCCGCTGCCGGAGGCATCCTGCACCTGATGCGGACCCCGGCGGATATCTACCCGGAAGCCAAGGCTTATATCACCATCATCTTCGGCGGAATCACGGCGACCTTTTTCTACAATCTGTTTTCCTCCCACCTGAGGGCGGTGGGAAACAGCACGGCGCCGCTGTTTTTCCTGATCCTGTCGGCAGTCCTGAATGTAGGGCTGGATCTGCTTTTCATTGCCGGGCTCGGAATGGGCGTGCGGGGAGCCGCTTTCGCCACGATCCTGTCCCAGGCAGTATCGGCACTGCTGTGCCTGGTCTACATTCTCCGAAGGATGCCGGTCCTGGTTCCCGGCAGGGGACACTGGCGCATCCGGCGGGAAGTCGCCGCCTATCATCTGAAGATGGGCGTCCCCATCGGGCTGCAGCACACCATCACGGCCTCCGGGATGGTGGTCATGCAGGCGGCCATCAACAGCTTCGGTTCCGTCGCCGTGGCTTCCATCACGGCAGCCATGAAGCTGCAGTACCTGCTGATGCAGGGCTGCATCGCCATCGGCCACACCATGACCCCTTTCTGCGGGCAGAACATGGGCAAGGGCGATTACCGCCGCCTCCGGGAAGGGTTCCGGACAGCGGTGCTGCTGGAAGTTGCTTTCAGTATCTTTGCCGCCCTGGTCCTCATCTTTATCCTGCCCCGGTTCCTGTTCCTGTTCTTCCGGACGGGGACGGACATGACCGAAATCATCCGGCTGGCCAAGCCCTATTTTTACATCACCTCGGCTTTCTATTTCCCGCTGAGCCTGATTTTCATTTTCCGCAATGGCCTCCAGGGCTGCGGGTATGCCATGGTCCCCATGTTCAGCGGCGTGGTGGAACTGGCGGCAAGATGCATGATGGCCTTCCTCAGCATCCACTTCGGCAGCTACCTGATGGCCATCAGCTGCGACCCGTCCGCCTGGCTGTGCGCCGGGCTGTATGGAGCAGGCGCCTATCTGCTCATCCGGCGAAAATGGCCGGCGGAGCGAGCCGAACTCGACCCATAGAAAAAGCGCATCCCGGTTTTCATCGGAATGCGCTTGTTTTTTATTTCAGATCCAGCCGGTTTTCCTCCCGGTTGAGGATGTAGAATCCCTTTTCGTTCAGGGTGTTCTCCCGGTTGTAGACCATTTCACTGTCGTCCATCTGCCGCAGGATCCCGCCGGCTTCCTCCACGATGCACTGCATGGCGGCGGTGTCCCACTCGCTGGTCAGCCCTCCCCGGTAGTAGATTTCCGCCTCGCCGGAGGCGATCATGCAGCCCTTCAGGGCGCTGCCGGCAAAGATGACGTGGCGGATGCCGAAGCCCGCCAGGATTTCAGGCGCGTTCGGCGCGGAATTGGACTTGGACAGGCAGGCCCGGATGTCCTCGGTCCGGTCCGACACATGGACCTGGCGCGGGACTTCCCCGTGCTTTTCCGCCCAGGCTCCCCGGCCTTTGACGCCCCAGTACAGGTCGTCGTACACCGGCAGGTAGATGACGCCCATCACCGGCCGGTGGTCCCGGACCAGGGCGATGTTCACGGTGAACTCGTCGGAGCGCTTGATGAACTCCTTCGTGCCGTCCAGGGGATCGATGACGAAGCACCATTCCCGGTCCAGCCGGCTTTTGTCATCGGCGGATTCCTCCGCCAAAAACGCCGCTTCCGGGTATTTCGGCTTCAGCCGCCCCAGGATGATTTCATTGGCGGCGATGTCCGCCTGGGTCACCGGGGTGTGGTCGGATTTTTCCTTCACCCAGAAGCCTTCATCCCTGTAATACCGGAGGATCTCCCGGCCCGCTTCCCGGGCGACGGTCTTGCAATCCTCCAGGATCTCGTCGATTCGGTTCCACATAGGACGCTCAATCCTCCACTTCTTCCCCGTTCACGGTCTCCAGGGGATCGTCCCCTTCCGCCGGGGCTTCGCTCTCCGGTTCCAGCGCGGCTTCGCTCCAGAGGCTGGCATCGAAGATCACCAGACGGCCGACCGCATCCTTCGGATACTGGCTGTTGATGAGTTCCGTGGTCCGCTCCAGGGACGCCGTCGCCCGACTGAGCATGCCGGAGGCGGTAATGGAGGGGCATTCCTCATACCCGTTCACCAGAGGCACCACGTGATACGCCCAGGCGCCGCCTCTCTGATAGCGGTTGACCCAGGTGGGCAGCACGTCCGCCTTGGACAGGGTGATGGAGGTCAGTTCCCCGTCGGTACGGGTGATATCAAAGGTCACGCCGGCCACCATGCCGTCTTCCACGTTCTTCCGTCCCCCCAGGGTCTCCTGCCGCTGGTTGGAGATGAAGTTGCCCATGGAATAGTATACCGGCACGTTTTTCTGGTACTTGTCGCTCCACAGCACTTCTGCCTCCTGGCAGATGTGGGGATGGGATGCGAAGATCACGTCCACGCCGGAATCTCCCGCCAAACGGGCAGCCATGTCTCTCTGGTAATCCCGGACGGGGGAGTACTCTTCACCCCAGTGGAAGTAGCAGACCACCATGTCCGCTCCGGCCTCCCGGGCGCCCAAAACGTCCGCTTCCACTTTGGCAATATCCGTCTCCCAATTGTCCGGGTCGAAGCTGTTGACCCGGGTCGCAATGGCGGAGGGGATGTTGATGGCGTTGATGGTGGTGGGCGATGTCTGGTAGGTGTAAGCCACCACGCCGATTTTCAGTCCCTGAGCCGAAACGATCGTGAAGTTGGCCTCCTCCTCGGTCAGCTGGGAACCCACGGTCTTCAGGCCTGCCGCCTGGAGGACTTCCAGGTTCCGCAGCACGCCGTCACTGCCGCAGTCCAGCATGTGGTTGTTGGAGGTGATGGCCACATCGAAACCGGCATCCTTGAGATTGGTTGCCAGTTCATCCGGCGCACAGAAGGTGGGATACCCCCGGGGCGCCTGGCCGCCGAAGACGGTCTCCACATTGCAGAACGCCAGGTCCGCGGCTTCGATGTATTCCTTGATATAGGTATAATTGTCGCTGAAATCGTAGGTGCCGTCCGCCTGCAGGACGCTGTTGTACTGGGGTTTGTGGGCCATGATGTCCCCGACGCAGACCATGGAGATCTGGGAGACCTCCACCACCGGCTCCGGTTCAAAGAGGCCTTTGCCGTCCCCGCTGCCCTCGCCGAAATGCCCCGACAGGTTGGCTCCCAGGGCCACCCCCGCCAGACAGACGATGACGACACCGATCAGTGCTTTTAGTTTCATAGTGTTTCCTCTTTAGATGAAAGATGGGAGATTACATCTCCCATCTCCTGACTTTCCTTAAACCGCTTCGACGCTCTTGACGTTGTCTTCGCCGAACTGCTCCTGCAGGATCCGCTGGATGCCGTTCTTCAGTGTCATGGTCGCGCCGGCACAGCCGTGGCATGCGCCCTGAAGGCGGACATTGACGATCCCGTCTTCAAAGGATACGAATTCCACGTCCCCGTTGTGGGACTGCAGGTACGGACGGATATCGTCCACTGCTTCTTTGATCTGATCTTTCATTTCCATTTCTGCTGCCATTTTTGTACACTCCTT
>JAFWFI010000088.1 GCA_017515705.1 Bacillota bacterium | reverse complement strand
TGTTCAGCCAAAAGGTCCACTGCATACTTATGTAGCAACGATCCCCGCAGGAGGATCCCTTAAGCTCAATGTTTCAATTAATTATGTTTCAGGAGATAAGTACGCTTTTTATGTAAGCGATACCGGCGGTTATGTGAACAAATTGCGTCTGGGAACCTATTATCCTTCATACCATACGATAGCATATTTTGTTGCGACTATTGGAGACTGGTACGGCACGATTTCCAAACGGTCGCTGCCATATACTGGAACGAATAAGTTTATCTTATATAATACAAGTTCCGTCAGCCTCACAATTGATTCTATCACTTATATCAGATATTAAACAGCGCGATAGGATACTTAAGTTAATAAGTAAGTTAACAGTCTCTATGGGTCAGTCAATGGAGAAGGTTCTTTTTGACTCGCTCTCACGAGTCATAAGAACCTTCTTGGCGACTCATTGGTAAAGCAAACACAACATTCATCCGAGTAGTATAAAACAAACCCCGCCGTGCGGCGGGGTTTTCTCAGAATGACAAGTTGACTCCGCCCCCGTTATAGTATGATTAATGACTCAGAAATCCTTCATCTAATAAAAACTGCTCGATTCCCACATATTTGATCCCGTTTTCATCTGTCCATGGTTTCATGTACTCCCTTACTACCACAATTTTTGTAAAAGAATCCGGAATGCGAACCAGGGAAGCAATCTCTTGCTCTCTTTTTTCAGGATCAGCAATACTCAGTGCGGATTGGATATAGAAACGTTCATCTCCTCTGTTTACGACGAAATCCACTTCCAACTGTTTGCGGATCTTTTTCCCCTCCGTATCTATGGTGTTATACTCCACAACGCCCACATCTACATCTAAGCCTCTCCGAATCAGATCATTATAAAGGATGTTCTCCATAAGATGCGTTTCTTCCAGTTGTCTGAATCCCAGCCGGGCATTTCTGAGTCCCGGATCCGAATAGTAGTATTTGACCGGAGTCTTGATGTACTTTTTCCCCTTGACGTCATATCTGACCGCTTTTTTGAGCAGGAATGCGTCTTCAAAATACCCAATATACAAGCTGATGGATTCGGACGAAATCCGGATGTTTCTTTCGGTTTTGAATGTATTGGAAAGCTTCGCCGGATTGGTCAGCGAGCCAATCGCAGATGCCAATACATCCAGTAAGATCTCTAAAACCTCCGTATCGTTCTTTATCCGATGCCTCTCCAATATATCTTTGATGTAGGTTTGATCAAACAGATTCCTCAGATACCGGCTTTTTTCTTCATGCGTTTCTAAGCTCAGCGTTACCGGCATCCCTCCGTAGGTATAGTAATCCTGCCACGCCCCCCGCTTGTCTCCTTGATAAATCTCATAAAACTCTGCATAGGACAGAGGAAACACCCGTATTTCATCAGCCCGGTCCCGAAATTGTGTAAGTATATCAGATGAAAGCATTTTTGAATTGCTGCCGGTCACGTAAACATCCACATTCGGCATTTTCATGAAACCAAGCACAACATCGACGAACGTGATTTTGGCCGCCGGATCATCTATATATGGATTCTGGATTTCCGGTACGAATTGTATCTCATCTATAAATACATAAAACCGTTTGTTTTTATCTCCGATCCTCTCCCGAATGTATTTGTCCAGTTCCATGGGATGACGGTATCTCACATTTTCAAAAATATCCAGCTGGATCTCAATGATTTGGTCCTGTGGCACCCCGTTCTGCATCAGATATTCCTTATAAAGTTGAAACAATAAGACGGACTTTCCGCTTCTTCTAAGACCCGTAATAACCTTGACCCGTCCGTTGTCTTTCTTTTGTATCAGTTTTTCCAGGTACTGTTTTCTTGGGTACATAAGCCTGCTCCTCGGTATTGCAAATAAAATGATTGGTTGCTCTATTATGATTTTTTTGCGGATTCCCGCACTTTTTTCCTGATTGTATATACTGTATCGCAAAAGAGTAACTGAGTCAATCCGTTTTTTGTGATTTTTTTGCGGATTTCCGCACTTTTTCGTGAAACAGAGTTCAAGTCAATCGAGACGGTTCTTTTTGACTGATAATAAAAAAATCCCTGCAGAAAATCCTGCAGGGATCGTTCTTTTTTTGTGATAAGATTCTTCGGCCTTCGGCCTCTGAATGACAAATGGCAGCGGTTCCAGGCCCCCTCTCCGTCATTGCCTGCGGCAATGCCACCTCTCCCGGAGGGAGAGGCAAGGGTTCTTTCGAAGCATATCACACTATTTTTGCGCGGTTCCTTTGAAGTCCGCCAGCGATGTCAGCTGGATATCCTTGTTCTCCGGCCAGCTGTCGACGATCTGGTCTGCCTCCGTCTGGGAAATGGCCTTCATGTTTTCATGGGTATAGGCTTCTTCCGCTTCCTTGCCTTCGGCGGCGGCTTTTTCATACTCCCTTGTATCCAGGTCTTTTCCGTAATAGGGAACGTAAACCCCTTCGAAAAGCCGGTCCGTGGTGTGGATGAATTCCAGCATCCACAGATACCCGTTTTTCAGAGTGTAATGCGCCTGATAACTGTCCGACGCGCCGCCGGAGCCGTAATAGGTGAGCGTATCGTCCTCGCAGAGCCAGAACTGGTACCGTTCTCCGCTGGAAGCGATGTGGACGGCCTTTCCGTTCACCACGGTGAACAGGTCGTAAATCACCGACAGGTCGCCTTCCGGGATCAGCCGGCTCACGAGGAGCTCTTTCTGCCCGTCTTTATTGATGTCCACATAGGCGTAGCCGATGTCCTTCGGTTCAGCCGGATCCAGGTACGGGAATTCATAGAACATGTACGAAACGGTCTGCCCTTCCAGTTCCGGGGAAGGCCATCCGGTGGTGGCCTGCTCGTAATAGTGGGCGAGCACCGCGTCGTAAAGATCCGCCTTGGCCTCCTCCTTCGGCGCCTGCGCCGGTTCTTCCGCCGCCGGTTCCGCGGACTGTTCCGCCGCCGGTTCGGAAGCGGCCGGTTCTTCCTCCGGAGCCTCGCCGGAAGCTCCGCACCCGGGAATCATGGCCAACAGCATTCCCAATGTCAGCACCACAGCCGGCAGCAACAGTTTTCTATTGATTGTTTTTTTCATTCTTCTCTTCTCCCTTCCCGATTATTATCAGATCATGCCGTTCATCATGTCAGTGAGGGCGGTATCCAGCGAATCCGGATCCACCTGTACCGTATTGTCTTCTACCAGGACCTTGATTGTTGTTGTCACCGGATCGGCAGCCTCCGGAGAATCCAGACCCTTCACGAGATAATCCACCATCTGATCCATCACATGGGTCAAAAGATCGGCCTGCATTTCCGCCTCGCTCATAGCCTGAAGTTTCGCCATATTGGCCTGGGCGTATTCCATCGCCATGGATTCCACATCTGCTTCGTCCACCTGATACAGTTTGATGGGGTTGAAGGTCACAGTCCCCGTAAAGCCTTCATCGGTCTGTTCCCAACCGTCAATGGTGTAGGTCACCTTGCTCAGTCCCTGATTCGTGTAATCCAGCAGTTTCTTGGCCAGGTCGTTTTTGTACTCATCCGATACCGCTATATCCCCCAGATCCAGCGATTCCAGGAAAGCATCTACAAAGCCCTCTTCAAATTTGTCGTTCCGCATGGCCATCGCTTCATCCCGGGTCATATCGGAAAACTCATAGTTTTCGTCGTAATCTCCGGTCAGCATCAGATCCAGGATGGCTTTCAGACAATCTTCCGCATCCTGCTGTGTGGGTGCGCTGCTGCCGCAGGCTGTCATGGACAGCGCAAACGCCAGGGCCAATACCAGCGCAAGAATTCTCTTCTTCATTTCTTAATTCCTCCTTTTGCAACGATCCCGTGCCCCTTTTCTTTTTTTATCATATCATACTCCCGGCTTAAATGGAAACACAAAAAGAGGTCTCCCTTTCGGAAGACCTCCTCAAATCATTTATTCACTTTCCGGAGAAGCACTGTCCGCCGGGGTATCGGCAGGAGCTTCCGCCGGGTTGTCCGTCGATGCGTTCTCCGGTGTATCCGAAGATCCGCCGTTCTCATCCGCCGCTGCGTCTGAGCTGCCGCTGCTCACTTCCGCCGGGGTATCTTCCGGATCATCCGCCTCGCTGTATTCAAAGATTCCCTTCACGATGTAGATAATCTTTGCCGCCTCTGCGCGGGTCGCGCTGCCCAGCGGATCCAGACGACCGTCGGCATGGCCGTTTATGATCTTTTCGCTGACCACTTTCTTCACAGCGGCAAGCGCCCATTCGCTGATTTGCCCGCTGTCCGGGAAGTTCAGCGGTTTTTCCGCTTCCTCCCACTTCATCTTCTTGTAGTCATAATAGTTGCAGATCATCACGCACATCTGCTCACGGCTGACCTTTTCATTGGGAGCGAACCGTCCGTCGCCCATGCCCTGGACGATGCCCTTATCCACGCCCCAGTTCACTGCATCGTAGAACCAGTCGCCCGTCTTCACATCATTGAAGCTGACTGCCGCCGCTGTCTTTGTATTCTCCTTCGGATCGATCTTGGACAGCAGGGTCAGGAACTGTGCCCGGGTCAGGTTGGAATCCGGTTCGAAGGTGGTGGCGGTGATGCCCTTGATCACACCTTCATCCGCCAGTGCGTTGATATAGTTCTCCGCCCAGTGGCCCCTGATATCGGTAAAGCCTTCGTCCGGACCGTCGTAGATGATCTTGATGGGAATCGTGGCCTTGGCATAACCGTAGGAAACCGTTACATTGCCGGAAGTGCTGCGCTTCGAGGAAGATGCGGTAAATACGCCCCAGTTGTCAATGCTCCCCAGACCGTCCGTGCAGTCCCACTCGAAGCATGTATCGTTGTAGTAAACGTTTTTATACCGGCCGTGGAGAACCTTGGTGACATTAAAGTCCACTTTCTCTCCCGGCTTCAGGTTCGCGTAGTATTTGTTGATATCGAAGGTGATGTCTCTCACGATCTGAATATCGGTCTTTCCGTTGATTTCTCCCGCCGTGGCCGTCACGTCCACATGGCATTCCGGCGCATTCCTGTCAGCGGTGAACAGCCCGCCGGAGGTCACGCTGCCCTTGGACTTGTCCGTGCTCCAGGTCACCGTTTCCGTCAGGTCCGCCTTTTCATATAAACTGTTCATCCCGTAGGCCGACAGGCGAATGCTGGCCCCCGGCATGATCAGGGTCTCTTCCGGATAAACGGCGATCTGTGTCGCCAGGGCTTCCGCCACTTCCTTGTAAACGAAGAACAGGCCGTTGGTCACGCTGCGGAGCGTTCCGTCGGAGGGACTGTTGACCACCTTGGCGGAATTGCTGATTCCCGGCTCGTCCCGGGCTACCATGGTGGTGGAGCCGCCGCCGTCCATGTTGACCACAGAAATGCAGCCCATGCTCATCAGGTACGAATTGATATCCACCGCATTCATGCCCTTGGAAACGCTGCTCTGCCGCCCGTCCACCACGTACAGCACCACGCTGCCGTCGCTCTTGATGCCCACGCAGGTCCGTGGGTTCAGGGTCCGGTCGGTTGTCCAGACCGCATTGTTGAAGGACAGCACGCCGTATACGCCCATGGCTTCCTTGGCCACCGCCAGGGGAGAGCCGGAAGCCGTGGAGACGTTGATGGTCACGGAAGTGCCCGGCACCACGTTTTTCATGCTCTTATAGTGAGCGGATTTGCTGTTGCAGGACAATACCAGCTGACCCGCACCGATGGCGGTGTTCTTGGTGGACGGCTTTACCGAAACCACCTCCGCCTCGATTTTCTGGCCGATCTTCAGATCGGTGGAATACCCGTCCTTCACCTTCAGCACTACCTCCGCACAGGTGCCGGAGGTCTTGGTGGAAGCCGCATAGCGGCTGTTGAACAGATGCAGGCCGTTTGCCCCGCCGTGGGGCACGTTGAAATAGTCGATGTTCTCCACCGCCGCTTCCGGGGTGGTCCCGTCGGCTCCGTATTTCTGGAACTGCACCGAGTAATTGATGGCGGAATCCGTCAGATTCGCGTAGCTGTAATCATCGAAGCACAGCAGGTAGCCGCTCTGGTACCCGCCGGTATAGAGGATGTGGTCGTGGATCACCGCACCCCTGGGCGTCCCGGAGGAGGTATCGTAGATATCCCCGTTGACACCGCCCACGACCTTGTAGCCTTCGCTGGCGATGACATTGGCCATGCCGCTGACGGTGTTGCGCTTGGTAACGGTGCCGTTGAAGACATAGGGCTTCACCCGGCCCGCCCGCACGTCCGCATCCAGCACGTGGACGCTGACGATGCCGCCTGCCGCCGTGTTCTCGCCAATGATGTGGATATAGGTGGTATCCGGAGCTACTTCCTGCTCCGATTCATAATCGATCCGTCCCAGCCCCGGCACGTTGGTGAAGCCGGAAAGCAGCATCACCAGAGACAGCGCCAGCGCCAGTGCGGCGGATAAACGTTTGAATTTCATATAATAGTTTCTCCTCTCGTTTCCCAATATTCCCCTCTCAAGGCTGGAGTCTTTCCGTTATTCGCCCTTGATCAGCAGGGATACGTTCTTCGTGTCGATGCGGTCACGCAGGATGGCAATGAAGTCTTCCACATCGTATTCGCCCAGTTCGCCTTCCACGCCGGAACGGACGGAGATCTTGCCGCTCTCCTCTTCCTTTTCGCCCACGACTAACATGAAGGGGGTCTTTTCCAGCTGAGCCTGGCGGATCTTGTAACCGATCTTTTCGTTTCTGTCATCGTATTCCACGCGGATGCCGGCTTCTTCGAACTTCTGGACGATGGAAGCCGCATAGGGGTGGTATTTTTCCGCGATGGGCATGACTTTCACCTGCACCGGTGCCAGCCACAGGGGGAACCGGCCTGCAAAGTGTTCCGTCAAGATGCCGATGAAACGCTCGATGCTGCCGAAGATAACCCGGTGGATCATGATCGGGCGGTGTTTTTCACCGTCGCTGCCCACGTAGGTCAGGTCGAACCGCTGGGGCATCTGCAGGTCTAACTGGATCGTTCCGCACTGCCATGTACGGCCGATGGAGTCTTCCAGATGGAAGTCCAGCTTCGGGCCGTAGAATGCGCCGTCACCTTCGTTGATCACGAAGGGCACGCCGGTGGACTCGATGGCGTTCTTCAGCGCGTCTTCCGCCATGGCCCATTCTTCATCCGTCCCCATGGAATCTTCCGGACGTGTGGAAAGTTCGATATGGTACTTGAACCCGAACAGGGAGTATACGTCATCGATGAACTTCGCTACGCCGACGATTTCATCGTTCACCTGTTCCGGCAGCATGAAGATGTGCGCATCGTCCTGGGTAAAGGTCCGGACTCTCATCAGTCCGTGGAGGGCGCCGGAAAGTTCGTGCCGGTGCACCTGGCCCATTTCCGCCACTCTCATCGGGAAATCCCGGTAGGAGTACATCTTTCTCTTGTACGCCAGCATTGCGCCGGGGCAGTTCATGGGCTTCACCGCATAGTCTTCTTCATCGATCTGCGTGAAGTACATGTTGTCTTTATAGTGATCCCAGTGACCGGAAGTCAGCCACAGCTGCTTGTTCAGGATCAGCGGTGTCTTGATTTCTTCATAACCGTGCTTCTTGTGCTCCTGTCTCCAGAACGTTTCCAGCTCATTCCGGATGATCATTCCCTTGGGCAGGAAGAAGGGGAATCCCGGGCCTTCATCCGTCAGCATAAACAGATCCATTTCCTTCCCGATCTTCCGGTGGTCTCTCTTCTTGGCCTCTTCCAGCCGTTCAATGTATTCGTCCAGCATCTCCTTCTTCGGGAAGCAGGTGCCGTAGATTCTCTGCAGCATGGGGTTCTTTTCGCTGCCTCTCCAGTAAGCTCCGGCCACGCTCATGAGTTTGATGGCCTTGATGGCGCCGGTGGATGCCACGTGGGGACCTGCGCACAGGTCCGTGAAATCGCCCTGCTTGTAGAAGGAAATGACTGCGTCTTCCGGCAGATCCTGCACCAGTTCCACTTTATAGGGCTGGTCCAGGCCTTCGAAATACTGAATTGCCACATCCCGGGGCATTTCAAACCGTTCCAGCGGGTAATTGGCGGAAACGATCTTGTTCATTTCCTTTTCGATCTTCTTCAGGTCCTCATCGGACAGCCGGTGTTCCATATCGAAATCGTAATAGAAGCCGTTCTCGATGGCCGGGCCGATGCCGAATTTTACATCCGGGAACAGTTTCTTCACCGCCTGGGCCATGATGTGGGAGGTGGTGTGCCGGAAGGTCTCCCGGGCTCTTTCATCTTCAAAATTGCAGATTTCCAGTTCGCAGTCCTTTTCCAGCGGGAAGCTCAGGGGCTTCACTTCACCGTTCACGATACCGATAATGGCTTCCTTCGCCAGTCCCTGGCTGATGGATTTTGCTACGTCTTTGATGGATTTCCCTTTTTCCACTTCTCTGACGCTTCCGTCTTTTAATGTCACTTTAATCATAATTGTTCTCCTTATCCAAAAAAATATCCCCGGACATCTGTAATGTCCGGGGCAGTTTACACTACTGCGGTTCCACCCGACTTTTGTCTCTTGCATCTGTAACGGGATGAACCGGCGCTTTTTCGAAAGCGCTGCTCCGAGGTGGTCTTCCCTTCGTTTCCCATGGACCTTTCCAGCTGCCGGTCCTCTCTGTGATGTTCCGCGAAAGTACTCTTCTCTTCATCGCATTTCATTTTATCTCTAACCCTCATTATCATTCAAAAAAAGGGTTTTGTCAACGAATTTTTCTATTTTTCCTTGACTCCGCGGACGATTTTCACCACTTCATCAAAGAATTCCTCGCCCCAGATCAGCAGGGGAGGCGTCTTGGTGATAAACTGCTTGTGGGAGGCGCAGCAGTTGGTGCATCCGCCGACGACAAACAGCCCTTCATATTCCTTGTCTAACTGAGCCACTTCGAATTCGGCTTCCCCGTCGAAGTGTTCCTGGATCCGCTTGACAAAAGCGACCCGGTCGTAATGGGGGTTGCAGCCCCCGCAGTATCTGATTCCAAACATGGTATTCTCCTTGCTTCATTTTGGAGTATTATATCACATCGCCGGTTCTTCCACAACCGAATCTTCCGAACAGCATCGTATAAGGCCCGACGATGAGGAAGACTTCAACGGCGTGCCGGAACACACGCAGGAACATGCCCGCCGCGTCGGTGCCCGCCAGCATGTCCGCCGGGAAAGGCAGCTTCAGCGCGACGTGAAGAATGCCGAACAGGGCAATGCCCCCCGCCAGCCGCAGGATCCGCTCCGGCGTGGTTTTTGCGTCTTCGAACCCGACAAACCGCTCTTCAAAGAGGATCCCGGCAAACATCCCGATCATGATGCCCAGGGTGCTGAAATAGTCCGTGCTGTCGCAGTAGAAGCACCCGGCCAGGCAACCCAGCACCAACCCGAGGTACAGCTTCCACTTCTTCTGAATCTTTTTCTGCAGGAAGTTCATTCCGAAGATGATCCCGGCGCCGAGGGCCCAGCCGAAGATCACATCGGTGGGGTAATGATCCCCCAGGAAGATCCGGGACAGGCCAACCAGGAAAACCAGCAGCAGCGCCAGCACCGTCATCGGCCGTTTCTTTGCATAGAATGCGATAGATCCGTACAGGGTCGCCGCATTGGTGCAGTGTCCGCTGGGAAAAGAGTATCCCTGCAGCGTCACGTCGTAAATATCTCCCGGATTTACCGGCTCCAGGCAGGTGATGGCCGGATTGTCCATATAGGGTCTTCGCCGCAGAAAGACATTCTTAATCATGGGATTCAGCACCAGGCCCACAGCCATATTGGCGCCCAGAAGCTTTCCCATTTCCTTGTTCCGGCACCAGTAGACGTAACCCATGATGGGAATGAGTACGAATTCTTCCCCGAAGTGGGTGATGAAGTCCGCCAGGGCAACGCCAACCGTGCCCAGGTGCGCCTGTAGGAAAATCATGAATGCGGTTTCCCAGCCGAAATAAAATGTATATCCTGTTTCCAAACTGTATCCTCCGTACTATAGCGGACCTCTTTTATGCGAATCGTCCGATGAGCTGTATGGTTTTCTCCGAGGCAGTCCCGAACGCCGGTCCTTAGCGATTGGCGAGCGCCAGCGAAGACAGAGCTTAGTACCGCTGCGTGAGGGCCCTGAGCGAGAGCGTCCGAGGGAAAACACATACAGCGATAAAACGATTCGCAGCTTATAACAGTATAATAAATATATAATCCCTCATCAACAACAAAATACGGGGAACATTTCTGTCCCCCGCATTTTTGATGATTCTTATGACTTTTCAGTGATTATTGTGTATGACGGTTGTTTCCATTAGTCAATGGAAATGTACTGAGGTTCATCCTCTACCGGTTCTTCCGGCTTCTTCGGCACAGTCAGCATCAAGATACCGTTTTCGAACTTGGCTTTGATGTCTTCCTGCTTCAGGTCGTCCCCTACGTAGAAAGATCTGCTGCAAGTACCGGAATACCGTTCTCTGCGGATGAATCTGCCTTCTTCATCCTTTTCTTCATCGCTGCTGTTGCGTTCCGCCGAAATATTCAGGTAACCTTCCTTCAGCTCTGCCTTCACATCTTCCTTTTCGAAGCCCGGCAGATCGATCATCAGTTCAAAACAGTCGTCTTTTTCCTTGATGTCGGTTTTCATCACGCCGGTCACGCTTACGATGTTCTGCGCGGCTCTCTTGGTTTCCTTGGCGAAATCATCCAGTAAATCGTCAAATAAATTGGTTCTGAATAAGGTTGGCATCAACATTTCTATTCCCTCCTTTTGACTTTGGACACGAGTGATTTTGTTTACTCCTATTTTTTACATGCGTTCTAATATCGGTACGCGTGTCCTATTCATCCGATTCATCTCAGGTCCGGGATCCTTTTCCCTTTCCTTGATTTTGTTATACCACTTTTGTTAGCACTCGTCAAGTGTGAGTGCTAACAAAGTTTTGTGAACTTTTTGTGAACAAATTTTTCGGGTTTTCTTAACCTGCATAAACACCTGAAGCGGGCAGTTCCTATGGATTTTTACTTTATCAGCTTCTCCAGCGTCTCAAACAAAGCCTCCGGTTCGACGGGCTTGCTGAGATGCGCATTCAATCCGGACTGCAGGCTGCGCTGCACATCCTCGTCGAACGCATTGGCTGTAAGGGCTATGATCGGGATACTATTTGCGTCATCGTGCTCGGACGCTCTGATGACCCTTGTCGCTTCGAGTCCGTCCATTTCCGGCATACGCATATCCATCAGGATCGCGTCATAATAACCCGGCTCATGGCTTTCAAACAGTTCTACGGCTTCCCTGCCGTTTTCAGCTGTCTCACAGCTTATGCCAACCTGGCCGAGAATGATCTCCGCATGCTCCAGCGCCTTGGCAAAGGAGAACTCCTCTTTTCGGATGGTCATACGGCCGGATTCGATCCGGCTCATGTCCAGAATGTCGTTGATGATCCCCAACAGATGCTGGGCGGAGCCGCCGATTTTATTCAGGTATTCCTTCACCTTGGCGCTGGCCGTCGGATCGTTCATGTTGTAACAGCTTGAAGCAATCTCCGGACAGTGTTATAATCGTTTCTGTTATGAATAAAGAACGAATCCAACGAGAATTTGAGAATAATTACAGAAGAGTCCTGGGAATAATCAAATGGATCCTGCTTTCCCTGGCTGCCGGACTGACCTCCGGAATGATCGGCGCCGCCTTCTTTTACTGCATCGAGCATGCCACCCGCTTTCGGATGGAACATCCGGCGGTTCTGTGGACGCTGCCGGCGGGAGCCGCCCTGATCCTTTTCCTTTATCATCTGATGCACAGTGACGAAGACGAGGGAACCAATATCGTCATCGCTTCCATCCATTCCGATGCCAAGATCCCGCTGCGGCAGGCGCCGCTGATCTTTCTTTCAACGATCCTGTCTCATCTGGCAGGCGCCAGCGTCGGCAGGGAAGGAGCCGCACTGCAGCTGGGCGGTTCCCTGGGCAATTTCTACGGAAAAGTGATGGAACTGAATGATACCGACCAGCGGACGATGATCATGGTCGGGATGGCTGGTGTCTTTTCGGCACTGATCGGCACGCCGATGGCCGCTGCTATTTTTGCCATGGAAGTCATCAGCATCGGCATCATGCAGTATTCCGCATTGATGCCCTGCGTGATCTCCGCCTTTGTAGCCAGGGCTGCCGCCCAAAGTCTGGGATTTGCCGCACCCTTCTATAAACTGGAAGACATTCCGGGCTTCGCACCGATTCCGGTAATGAAAATCTTCCTGCTGGCAATACTGTGCGGGCTGGTTTCCATGGGTTTCTGCATCCTGCTGCACCGGGGAGAATCGCTGGCTTCTCGGCTCATCCGAAACCGCTACCTGAGAGCCGTGCTTCTCGGCTCGGCGGTGCTGGTACTGACGCTTCTTGTCGGCAGTCAGACCTACAACGGCACCGGTGTGGAATACTTGGGTCTGTGCATGAGCGGGAAATCCGCTCCCGGCGCCTTTCTCTGGAAAATTCTCTTTACGGTCTTGTCCATCATTGCCGGTTACAAAGGCGGCGAGATCCTGCCGTCCTTCTTTATCGGCGCTTCCCTCGGGAGCCTTTTTGCCGGCATTGCCGGACTGGATCCGGGGCTCTGTGCGGCCTGCGGAGTCTGCGGCGTTTTCTGCGGCGTGACGAACTGTCCGATTTCATCGCTGCTGATTGGCTGCGAACTCTTCGGTTTCTCCGCCGCCCCCTATTTTCTGATAGTATGCGCCTTCAGCTACCTGATTTCCGGGTATTTCGGCATTTATACCAGCCAGAAAATCGTCTTCTCCAAGTATCATGCCGACTACATCGACAAACAGAC
>JAFWFI010000087.1 GCA_017515705.1 Bacillota bacterium | reverse complement strand
GGCGGCGAAAAAGGGTGTCCCTCAAGGTCATATTATATTGACCTTTTGGGACACCCTCTTTTCAGTTCCGTTCCTTGATGTATTTGATACATCGGGTGCAGATGTGTTTGTTTTTGAAGCAGCCCACGTTCCGGGAGCTGCCGCAGATGGAGCAGGTCACCACGAAAGAGGGCGGATCCGGTTCCCGGACCTGGTCTGCATCCACCAAAGTGGAAAGATCCAGGTATTTTTTGCGCCGTCCCTTTCGTTTCGGCGCGTTTTCCTTTTGTTCTAAATCCATGTTGAGACTCCTTTGTCAGTCGAATAACAGCAGTAATTGAATATTTCCCTTACTATATATCCGAAAAAAGAAGAAGTCAATAATAGTTGCATTTTTTCCTGATTTTCCGACATATTCGGTCATTCTTCCGAGGATTTTTCCGCGTTTTCCGGCGGCAGGGCCGGATTCACGTAAAGGGTCCTGTTGTGGTCAAAAATCACCATGCCGGGCTTGGCGCCGTTCGGCTTGCGGACGTATTTGACCAGGCAGTAGTCCACCGGCACATTGTCGCTCATTTTCCCCTTGCTGTAATAGGCGGCGATGGCCGCGGCTTCCGCCAGGGACCGATCGGAAGGCGTCTTCCCTTCCGTGAAGAGGATCACGTGGGTGCCGGGGATGTCCTTGGTGTGGAACCACAGGTCCTTCCCGGAAGCGGTCTTCAGGGTCAGCTGATCGTTCTGCACATTGTTCCGCCCTGCCAGAATCCGGAATCCTTCCGATGTCCTGTATTCATGGGGAGGCGTCACTGCGGGCTTCTGACGGGGGCCGGTGTTCTTCCGGCGGATGTAGCCGCCGCTGATCAGCTCCGACCGGATCTGGGAAATATCGCTGAATTCCTCGGCGTTTTCCAGCAGCTGCGCTGTGGCCTCCAGGTATTCGATTTCTTTTTCCGTCTCCTTCAACTGGATGTCCTTCTGGACCTGGGCGGTTTTGAGTTTATTGTATTTCTTATAGTATTTCTGCGCGTTTTCCGACGGAGACAGCCGCGGATCCAGTGCGATGTCCACCGGCTTGCCGGAATAGTAATCCTCCAGCTGTGCCGAAGACTGGCCCGGACGCAGCAGGTGAAGGTTGGCAAAAAGCAGTTCTCCCTTAAGCCGGAATTCGTCGGCGTTTTCCGCCCGAAGCAAATCTTCCGCCAGTTTGGATTTCTTCAGGTACAGCTTGTCCAGGGCGTTCTTCAGCACCCGCTCCAGGTCCGAAGAACGCTGGCGCAGGGTGTTGGTGGTGCGTTTCTGCCGGTAATAGTATTCCTCCGCTTCTCCGACGGAATCAAAGCGCCGGGCTTCGTAAACGGCGGAATAATCCCGCCGGTCAAAGCAGTGGAAATCCACCGGGGCCTTTTCATCATTCAGCCAGACGGTGGGGGTGTATTCTCCTTCCCGCATGGACTGGACGTAATTGCAGAAGACCCGCCACATCCGGTCGATTTCCCCGGTGCTCAGGGAAGAGCAGGGCGCATCGTCATCCACCCGGGCCTGGCTGCACAGGGAGATGGCGAAAAACGTGGAAAAGCCCATCACGGAGTTCACCAGGGCCTTTCTGACCCGGCTGGGAGAACCCTTGATTGCTTCTTCGAAGGCTTCCTTTTCCAACTCGTAGACCGATGTCTTTTCCTGTTTCGGCGGGTAGACGTAGGGCATCCCCGGCAATAGCTGCCGGTAGCGGTTGACGTCAAAGGAGATTTTCTTGATCGCATCCAGGATCCGGCCGTTCTCGTCGTTCACCAGGGTGATGTTGCTGTGCTTGCCCATGATTTCCACGATGAGTTTTTTCGTAACCGGGTACCCCAGCTCGTTAAAAGAGTCCAGGTGGAACTCCACGATCCGTTCCGAGTCGATCTGGATGACCTGCCGTATCCGGGCGCCGTGGATGTGCTTTCTCAAAAGCATGCAGAAAGACGGCGGCTGGGGCGGATTCGGCGGCGTCTGTGACATCAGCTGGATCCGGGCATCGGAACTGTTGGCGGAGAGCAGGACTTTGTATTTATCTTTTCCCCGGTGCACCGACAGGACGATGTCCTGGGGGTCGGGCTGGTAAACTTTATCGATCCGTCCGTCGCTCAGGAGCGTATTCAGCTCATGGACGACGGCGGCGGTAACGATCCCGTCAAAAGGCATGTTGGTTTCCTCCTGAATAGTTGCGGTTTTCTCTTTTTCTCGTTATAATAATAGTATTATAACACATTCGGGCAATGAAACAAACTGCCGTAGGAGGAAGCATGCGTTTATGGAAAATGCACGGCTGCGGGAACGATTTCCTGCTGCTGGACAACCGAGGAAAAACTCTGGAAGAGAAGAATAAAAGCGCTTTTGCCGCCCGAATCTGCGACCGGCACTTCGGCGTGGGGGCGGACGGATTCATCGCCCTGGAGGATTCGGACAGCTGCGACATCCGGATGTCCTTTTTCAATGCGGACGGTACGGAAGACACCATGTGCGGAAACGGCATCCGATGCCTGGTCAAATTCGCCCGGGACCTGGGCGTCCTGGACGGGAAGGAAGTCACCGTGGAGACCGGGGACGGCGTCAAGCACATTCGGGTCACCGAGGAAAGCGAACGGATTTCACGGGTAGTGGTGGACATGGGCAGTTTCTCCTTTGACTGTTCGGACATCGGCATCGAATGCGAGGAACGGACCTTCATGGAACACCTGATCACATTGAAGGACGGGACGAAGATGCGGATGAGCTGCGTCCGGCTGGGCGTCAACCACGGAGTCATCTATGTGGACGATGACCGGGATTACCCGGCGCTGTACGGGGAGGAAATCGAAAACCTGCCGATCTTCCTCCGGGACATGAACGTCAACTTCACCCGCTATATCGACCCGGGACACATCGAAGTGAAGACCTGGGAACGGGGCGTGGGAAAGACCCTGGCCTGCGGCACCGGCAGCAGTTCCGCGGCCCTGATCACCTCCCGCCTGAAGGAAACGGAGGAGTCGATCCACGTAACGGTCCCCGGCGGCGAACTGGTCATCCGGATCGAAGGCGACACCGTCTACATGGAAGGCCCGGCGGAAAAAGTGGCGGAGATCGAGATTTAATACAGGAGGCAATATGATCAAGAGCATGACAGGCTTCGGAAGAAGCGAGTATTCCGATGGAAAGAGAAACATTATCGTGGAGATCCGTTCGGTGAACCACCGTTACTGCGATATATCCGTTAAAATGCCCCGGCGCTATTCCTTCGCCGAGGACAAGATCAAGGCCATCGTCAAGGAAACCGCCAAGCGGGGCAAGATCGACGTGTCCGTCGTGGTGGAAAACGTGGCGGCGGAAGATACGAACATCCAGCTTAATGCGGCGCTGGCAAAGCAGTACATGGACCGGCTGACGGAACTGAAGGAGACCTTCGGGCTGGAAGGTGAGATCACCCTGCAGTTCCTGTCGGAACTGCCGGACGTGATGAAAGCGGTGCCGGACGTGGAAGACGAACAGGAAATCATCGACGCCCTGTCCATCCCGGTGCGGGAAGCGGTCCGCCGGCACGATGAAATGAAGATCGTCGAGGGCGAAAAACTGGCCCAGGACATCATCAAGAGAGGCCGGATCATCGCCGGCTATGTGGCTGAAGTGGAGAAAATCTCCGATGAGGTCACAAAAATGTACAAGGACAAGCTGGCCGACCGGATCCGCGAGCTGATCGGGAACAACCTGGAGGTGCCGGAAGAACGGATCATCACCGAGGCGGCGATCTTTGCGGACAAATCCAACGTGACGGAAGAACTGGTGCGCCTGGACAGCCACATCCGGCAGATGGAAGACATCATCAGCAACAGCCGTCAGCCGGACGGCAAAAAGCTGGATTTCATCGTCCAGGAAATGAACCGGGAGGCCAATACCACCGGGTCCAAGTCTGCCGATATCGGTATCACGAATATTGTGGTGGAAATGAAGAGTGAGATTGAAAAAATAAGGGAACAAGTGCAAAATATCGAGTGATGCTATTGTGTTTCCGCATAAAATGAAGTAAAATGTATAGACAATGTTTTGGCAATCATAAGGAGGTAGACACAATATGGCAATCAAATTAGTGAATATCGGGTATGGCAGCATCATCTCCGCAAACCGGGTCATCGCTGTGGTCAGTCCGGAATCGGCGCCCATCAAACGGATGATCCAGGAATGCAAGGAAACCAACAAGCTCATCGATGCTACTTATGGCAGAAAGACCCGTTCCGTTATCATAACCGACAGTGATCACATCATTCTTTCCGGCATGCAGCCGGAGACCGTTGCCAACCGGCTGGGAGACAAGCCGGTGGATAAAACGGAATAACGGAGGACATTTATGGCAGGATTGTTATTTGTCGTGTCAGGGCCTTCGGCGGCGGGAAAAGGAACCATCTGCAAGCGAGTCCTTGCGGAAACGGACCTGGAACTTTCCGTATCCGCCACCACCAGAAAACCCCGGCCCGGAGAGGAACACGGTAAGGAGTATTACTTCCTCACTGAAGAGGAATTCGTACAGACCATTGAAAACAACGGTTTCGTGGAACACGTCATCAACTTCGGCTGCCGCTACGGCACCCTGGTAAAGGATGTGGAAGAGCGGCTGGCCCGGGGGAAAGACCTGATCCTTGAAATCGATGTCCAGGGCGGGTACCTGGTCCGGGATGTTTTCCCGGATGCCATCCTGATCTTCCTGGTGCCTCCCACCCCGGAGGAACTGGAACGGAGGATCCGAAACCGGGGCACCGAGGATGAAGAAAGCATCCAAAACCGCCTGCAGACGGCACGGCGGGAAGTGAAGTGCCTGAAGGACTACGATTACCTGGTCATCAACGATGATCTGGACGTAGCCGTAGAGGAGACCAAAGCCGTGATCCAGGCGGAGCGCTGCCGGGTGACGGAGGACAAATACATTCAAGTAACAGACATATTTAAGGAGAGTTGAGAATAATGCTTTATCCGGAAATCAACAAATTAAGAGACGAAGCGGGAAGCCGGTATTTCCTGGTGTCCATGGCGGCGAAGCGCGCCAGGGACCTGATCGCCGGCTGGGATCCTGAAAGGGGATACCGGAAGCTGGACAGTACGATCGAAACGGAAAAGCCGGTGTCCATCGCGGCGGAAGAGATCGCCAGAAACCTCTTCACCTATATTCCGGGGGATGAAATCCCGGAAGAGGAAGAGGCTGAGATCCCCGCGGAGGAAGCGGCAGAAGCGGAACCGGAAGCCGGCGGGGAAGCGGAAGAGACCGAACCGGAGGAAGCACCGGCAGAGGAAACCGGCGGGGACAGTCCGTCGGAAGAAGAATAGGTTGACGAAGGACACCCGAGGGTGTCCTTTTTTGCAGCGGCAGCACGGGAGGACGAAATGAAATACATTCAGGCAGCGCTGGACAACAAGGCGGCGGCCACCAATATGCTCTATACCTATGCCTGCCCCGACGATGGCGTCAGGGTGGGGGATTCCGTGCGCGTTCCTTTCGGCAGTGGGAACCGTTCCCTGGCGGGGGTGGTGTTTAAGGTCAGCGACTCCACGGATATCGACCCGTCGAAGCTCAAATCCGTGGCAGGCCCTGCGAAGCCCCTGCTGACAGAGGAAGATGTTTATCTGTGCGAAGAGATGAAGCGGCGTTACCTTTGCCGCTATACCGATGCCGTGCGCTGTTTTATTCCGCCCGGATTCCGTAAGCTGCAGGACCAGCTGAGGATCGCGGAGCCCGGGGAAGCGGAGGAATTCCTCGCCGACCCGAAAAGCCCCCGGCGTCAGCGGGAACTGGTGGAAGTGCTCCTGCGGCACGGCCCGGCGCTGAAGAGCGACCTGAAGCGCATTTTCGGCATCGACTATTCCGTGATGGCGGCGGCAGAGAAAAAAGGCCTGGTCTGCCGGGGAACGGTGGAAAAGAAGCGCCGGCCCCACACTGCGGTCCTGCCGGATCCGGAAGGTTTTGACGGGCTGACGGCCGAGCAGGAAGCGGCTTTCCGGGAGATCCGGAAGGCGGTGCAGGAACAGCAATACAGAGGGTTCCTGATCCACGGCGTCACCGGAAGCGGCAAGACCCGGCTGTATATGGAAACGGTGCGGGAAGTCCTTCGGAAGGGCAAGTCCGCCATTGTGCTGGTGCCGGAGATTTCCCTGACGATTCAGGCCATTGAAAAATTCCGGGGGGAATTCGACCCGGAACTGGTGGCAGTGCTCCACAGCCGCCTGTCGGAAGGCGAGCGTTTTGATGAATGGGAGCGGATCCGCCGGGGAGAGGCGCGGATCGTGCTGGGCGCGCGGTCGGCGGTCTTTGCGCCGGTGAGGGATCTGGGCGTCATCGTGGTGGACGAGGAACACGAGAGTTCCTACAAGGCGGACAATCCCCCGAAATACGATACGCGGGAAATGGCGCAGGTGCGGGCACGGTACAACGACGCGGTGCTTCTTATGGGAAGCGCCACCCCTTCCGTGGAAAACTACTACCGCAGCGAGACCGGCGAACTGAAGCGGCTGGAATTGAAGAAACGGTACAATGAAGTGCGTCTTCCCCGGGTGGAAGTGGCGGATATGCGTCTGGAACTTCAGCGGGGCAACCGGAGCGTATTCAGCATCAGCCTGTTCCGGCAGATCCGGGAGAGCCTGGAGGACCACCGGCAGGTGATCCTGTTTCTCAACCGGCGGGGATATGCATCCTTCGTATCTTGCCGGAACTGCGGTTACGTGATGACCTGCCCCGAGTGCGGGCTGTCCCTGACATACCATAAATCCGAACGGGCGGCGGTCTGCCATTACTGCGGACGGAAGTTCCGGATCCCGCCGGAGTGCCCGGAATGCCGGAGCCGCTACATCAAGGAGTTCGGCACCGGGACGGAAAAGATCGAGGAACTGACCAGAAAGCTGTTTCCCGAGGCAAAAGTGGACCGGCTGGACCTTGACACCACCCGGCAAAAAGGGAGCGCAGAACGGATTCTGGGGGCTTTCAAGGCAAAGGAAACGGACATCCTGATCGGGACCCAGCTGGTGGCCAAGGGACTGGATTACGACAACGTCCATCTGGTGGGCATCCTGGCGGCGGACATTTCCCTGCACATCCCCGACCACCGGGCGCCGGAAAACACATTCCAGCTCATTACACAGGCGGGCGGACGGGCCGGCAGGGGGGACCTGCAGGGCAGCGTGGTGGTCCAGACTTATTCCCCGGATCATTATGCGGTGCGCTGTGCTGCCCGGGCGGATTACCGGCAGTTTTATGAGAACGAGATCCGGATCCGCCGTGAAATGCATTACCCGCCCTTCGGGAACGTGATCGTGCTGACCTTCCTGCATGAGGAGGAGGAGAAGGCACAGGCCTGCGGAGAGGAATTCGCCGCAATACTCCGGGAACGCTTCCCGAAACTGACCGGGGAGGACCTTTTAGGACCCCGGCCCACCCATATCCCGAAAATTAGGGGTAGATATCGTTATCAAGTATTGATAAAATATATAGATAGGGACACAGAAGTGTTCCTGGGGGAACTGGATGCCCTGCGGCTCCGATTCGCGGCGGAAAAGCACCGCGGCGTGTCCATCGGCATCGATGTGAACCCGTACAGCATGACATAAACGACGAGATTAACGGAGGAATGAATAGATGGGAATTCGAAACGTGCTGATCGAAGGGGATGAGACCCTTCGTAAAAAGTCGAGGGAAGTGACGGAAATCACGCCCCGGATGCTCACGCTTCTGGATGACATGGCGGAGACCATGTACGCCAATGACGGTGTGGGTCTGGCAGCGCCCCAGGTGGGCGTGCTCCGGCGTGCCATCGTCATTGACATCCGGGAGGAGACGAGCGGACTGATCAAGCTTTTCAATCCGGTGATCACGGAAAAAAAGGGGAGCCAGAAGGTGGAGGAAGCCTGCCTCAGCGTACCCGGGATGTCTGCCCGGCTGGAACGCCCGTTCGAGGTGACGGTGGAAGGGTTGAACCCGGAGGGGGAGAAGGTGCAGTATAAGGCATATGGATTCCTGGCGCAGGCCTTTTGCCATGAAATCGACCACCTGGACGGGATCCTGTATGTGGATCACCCGCACGAAATCATAGAACCGGAGGAAAAAGAAGGGGAGGACTAGAGAATGAGAATCATCTATATGGGAACACCGGAGTTTGCAGTGGAGCCGCTGAAACGGCTGAAAGCGGATGGCCACGACATCGTGGCAGTGGTGACCCAGCCCGACCGGCCGAGGGATAGGGGAAAGAAAATGCTTCCCACGCCAGTCAAACAAGCAGCACTTGAAATGGGGCTGGAGGTACTCCAGCCGGAAAGGATCCGGGACAATCCGGAATTCATTGAACGCATCCGGGAAATGGATGCGGACGTGGCCGTGGTGGCGGCTTTCGGGCAGATCCTGCCGAAAGAGGTGCTGGAAGCGCCGAAGCTGGGCTGCCTGAACATCCACGCATCGCTTTTGCCGAAACTGAGGGGCGCGGCGCCCATCCAGCGGGCACTGATGGAGGGTTACCTGTATTCGGGCATCACCATCATGAAAATGGACGAGGGACTGGATACCGGCGACATGATCACCAAGCAGATCATCAGCATTACCGGCCTGACCGCGGACATTCTCCACGACGAACTGATGGAGCTGGGCGCGAACATGATCTCGGACCTTCTCAGCCTGGTGGAGACCCAGGGAGAGGAAGCGCTTCGGGGAGAACCTCAGGATGACGAGCAGGCGACCTACGCACCCAGAATCGAAAAGAAGGAAGCGCTGGTGGACTTCAATGAGACGGCGGACGATGCCTTTCTCAAGATCAACGCCATGGATTCCTGGCCCGGCGCCTATACGTATTACAAGGGAAAGCAAATGAAAATGAAGGACCCGGAATGGTATGGGTCCGATTACACGGAATCGAAATGCGGTGAGATCCTCAAAGTCTCCGACAAGGGGATCATCATCAAATGCCGGGATTCGCAGCTTCTGGTCAAGACCATCCAGTTCCCGGGGAAGCGGGCCATGAAAGTGGCGGAGTATATCAAGGGTAATGAACTGGAAACGGGAGTTATCCTGGGACAGGAGTAAAAAATGTACGGAGCATACGGTTATTCCATGATCTGGTACGTGTCCATGATCCTGCTGATCCCTGCGGTGATCTTCTGCTCGTGGGCACAGGCCAGGGTAAAATCTAATTACAACAAGTTTTCTCAGGTGATCAACAACCGGAGAATGACCGGGGCGGAGGCGGCCCGGCTGATGCTGGATGCCAACGGTCTGCAGCACGTGATGGTACAGGCGGTGCGCGGCCAGCTGACGGACAATTTCAACCCGACCGACAACACGGTCAATCTTTCTTCCGGCGTTTACGATGCGCCGACGGTGGCGGCGCTGGGCATTGCCTGCCATGAATGCGGCCATGCGATCCAGCATGCGGTGGGGTATTCCCCGCTGAAGATCCGTACCGCCATCATCCCCGTCACCCGGTTCGGCTCCACGCTGGCCATCCCGGTGTTTCTCGTCGGGCTCCTGCTGTCGATGCCGGGGCTGGAAACGGCGGGCATCCTGCTGTTCTCCTTTGCGGTGATCTTTCAGGCGGTCACGCTGCCGGTGGAATTCAATGCCAGCCACCGGGCGCTGATCCAGCTCAAGGAACTGGAGATCGTATCCGATGACGCGGAATATGAAGGGACGAAGAAGGTCCTGTCGGCGGCAGCCCTGACTTATGTGGGTGCGCTGCTGATGCAGCTGCTGCAGCTGGTGCGGCTGATCCTTCTGAGCCGTGCCCGCAGGTAATGACATGGAACGTAAAATCGCTTTTGACATACTCAACCAAATTGAAAAACACGGCGCCTATTCCAATCTGGCGGTGAATGAGGCGCTGAAAAAAGCGGGAAACAATGCAGACGGAGCCTTTGTCCGCAGGATCGTTTACGGGGTCCTGGAGAACCGGATCCGCCTGGATTACTGTATTTCCCGCTTTTTGAAATCCAACATCGACCAGGTCAAGTGGAAGACCTTAAACCTCCTTCGGATGTCCGTCTATCAGATCCTGTTCATGGATTCAGTACCGGATTACGCGGCGGTGAATGAGGCGGTGGCGATCGCCAAGAAAGAACTGGTGCACCAGGACGGCTTCGTCAACGGCGTACTGCGCAATGTGATCCGGAACAAGGAGAAGCTTGGGCTGCCGGACCCGAAGAAGAATCCGCTGAAATACCTTTCCGTCCGCTATTCCTTCCCGGAATGGATGATCCGGTATCTGGCCGGCGGATACGGGGAGGATTTTACGGAGCGCTTCATGGCGTCGGCGGCAGATGTTCCGCCCCTGACGATCCGTGTGAACCGGCTTAAAACCACGCCGGAGGAACTGAAGCTGGAACTGGAGGAAGAAGGGTACGAAGTTCTGCCGGGCAGGCATTCGGAAAACGCCCTTCAGGTTCGGGGACGGGATGCCCTTTCCGCCAAGGGTTTTGCGGAAGGGAAGTTTACCGTCCAGGACGAAGCCTCCATGATGGCGGTGGAAGCACTGGACCCGCAGCCCGGGGAAACCGTGATCGACCTGTGCGCCGCACCGGGCGGCAAGGCGGTCTATGCCGGAGAGAGAATGGAAAACCGGGGAAGAATCATCGCCTGCGACCTGTCGGCGGCGAAACTGGACATCGTCCGGCGGACGGCGGAAAAGCACGGGCTGACGATCCTGGAATGCGAAGCCCGGGACGCGACCCTGCGCGAAGAAGCATTTATGGGTCTGGCGGACCGGGTCATCTGCGACGTGCCCTGCAGCGGCCTGGGAGTCATCCGAAGAAAACCGGAGATCCGGTATACCAAGACGATGGAAGACATTCGCCGGCTGTGCCGGATCCAGTACCGGATCTTGGAGAACGCGGCTTCCTGCCTGAAGCCCGGCGGGACCCTGGTCTACAGCACCTGTACGGTGTCGCCGCTGGAAAACCAGAACCTGGTGAACCACTTCCTCAAGAAGAACGGGGAGGAATTCGAAGAGGTCTTCCGGAGGCAGTATTCCCCGGACCCGGATGGGACCGACGGGTTTTTTGTGTGTAAAATCATAAAAAAATCATAAAAACGCCTTTTCATTTGAACAAATATAAATTAAAATAATAAGTTAGCAAGCTGATTCATGCATTCGAGAGGAAAGACAATGGATATCGGGGCCTGGACAGATAAAGGACAGATCAGAGAGAATAACGAAGACAGCTTTTTTGCGGAAAAGGACGGATGCGTTTTTGTGGTGGCGGACGGTGTCGGCGGACAGAATGCCGGCGAAGTTGCCAGCGGCATCGCAGCCGGTGAGATCGGCCGGTATGTGAAGGAGAACCTGGAGTCACTCAAGCCGGGCAGCCGGCAGGTATTCGAGTGCATCGACCGGGGTATTTTTCTTGCCAACGAAAAGATCCTGGAGAAGTCCGCGGAAAATGAGGAAATGACCAGGATGGCCACCACGGCGGTCATTGCGGTGATCCGCAGCCGTACCGCCTTTATTTCCAATGTCGGGGACAGCCGTGCGTATTTAGCCCGGGAAGGCCAGCTCATCAAGCTGACCGAAGACCATACCATGGCGAATCAGCTGATCCGGGAAGGAAGACTGACAGAAGAAGAAGTTCAGTTCATGGCACAGAAACAGATCGCGCTGAATATGTTCAGCACCATCACCAAAGCCCTGGGGGACAAGGATACGGTGGAGCCGGACCATTTCTTTGTGGATCTGGAGGAGGATGACATCCTGATTCTGTGTACAGACGGATTGTATAACGAGGTTTCCGATGAGGACATCCTGGAGACCTTGCAAAGATCAAAAGACATGGACGCTGCCTGCAGAACGCTGACGGACAAGGCCAATGCAGCCGGCGGCCGGGACAATATTACAGTAATTACCATCAGGATCGGGGAATAATATATGAACAGATTATTAGGGAAACGATATGATATCCTGGGGAAGATCGGCGAAGGCGGGATGGCCATCGTATACAAGGCCAGAGACGTTCTGCTGAACCGCTACGTGGCGATCAAGATCCTCAAGCCGGAATTCCTCGATGATAAAAAATTCATCGAAAACTTCCGCCATGAGTCGCAGGCTGCAGCCAGCCTGACTCATCCGAACATTGTCAATATTTACGATGTAGGCCTGGAGGGCAAGAACATCAACTACATCGTAATGGAATATATGGAAGGGGAGACCTTAAGCTCCATTATTGAGAACAGAGGGCCCCTGTCCGATGCGGAGACCATCGACATCGCGAAGCAGATCGCTTCAGCGCTGGCCTGCGCGCACAAAAACAACATCATCCACAGGGACGTGAAGCCCCATAATATCCTGGTCAACGAGGAAGGCGTAGCCAAGATCACCGATTTCGGGATCGCCAAGGCAGTCTCCAGCACCACGCTGGTGGCCGGGGACAAAGTGATGGGCTCGGTGCACTATTTTTCGCCCGAACAGGCCCGCGGCGGCTACGTGGACGGGAAATCCGATTTGTACTCCCTGGGTATCGTCATGTACGAAATGGTAACGGGCCAGGTGCCCTTTGACGGAGACAATCCGGTATCCGTAGCCATGATGCACATCAACAAGGAGATGCCGCGTCCGTCGGACATCAACCCCAACGTCTCGCCTGCCCTGGAAGCCGTGATCATGAAAGCGACCCAGAAGATCCAGGTAGACCGTTTTGAGGATGCGGACGACATGCTGGCTGCCATGAATGCCATCAACCCCGCCGCAGCCGCCGCAGGGGTCTATGGCTTTACCGAAGACAGCGGCGGCCGTGTGCCGATGGATACCATCGTGCTGGATCGTGCGGTGATGCCGGAGGATGACGAATACTATGATGATGACGAGTACTACGACGACGACGAATATTACGATGACGACGAGTACTATGACGATGACGAATACTATGAAGAGGAGCCGCAGCCGGCGCCGCTGACGAAGAAAGAGATGAAAGCGGCGAAGAAGGCGGACAAAAAAGACAAAAAGAAAAAGAAGAAAAAGAAGAAGGGCAAGTTCTTCACAATGGGCCGGTTCTTCGGAATCGTGCTGGGGATCCTTCTGGCGATCGCCGCCAGCTTCGGGCTTCTGAAGGCCTTCGATTACTTTACCCTGCCGGAAATCAGCGTGCCGGAAGTCATGGGCATGGATTACCGTCAGGCAGAGGCGCTGCTCGACAGCATGGGACTGGACATGGTCATCGACGACCGGGTCTACAGCTCGGCTTATGACGAAGACAAGATCTGCAACCAGGATCCGGATGCGGGTACCGGCGTCAAGGAAGGCTACGCTGTCCATGTGACGGTGAGCAAGGGCGTCAGCACCAGCGACGTCCCGGATGTCATCGGCAAGGATCTGTCGGAGGCGAAGACCCTGATACGGGACAGCGGCTACGAAGTGGGAACCATTTCCCAGGAAGAGAGCGATGAGCCCGAAGGCACGGTCATCGACCAGAGCCCCCGCTACGGGGATCTGGCCAATCCGGGTGAAAAGATCGACCTGGTGGTCAGCACCGGGAATTCGGATGAACCGGTAACGATGATGAACCTGGTGGGCACGGACCTGGAGTCCGCCGTTACCACTCTGGAAGCGGCAGGGCTGAACCTGGGACGGGTTACGGAGGAATACAGCAACCAGTATTCCGCCGGCATCGTCATGAAGCAGAGCGTCGAAATGGGCAAGAAGGTCTCGCCCAAGACCAAGGTCAACCTGGTGGTCAGCAAGGGCCAGGATCCGGAATCCACTTCGCCCCAGGTGACACCGTCCACCGTTCCGCTGACCTTTGATTATTCTTCCGTGCCGAGCGACGTGTTTGAACTGAAGATCAATCTGGTCCAGGATGACCAGGTCACCACGCTCCACGATCAGCTCCATTACAAAGCCAATACCGGCGAGCAGGTGAAGATCTCCGGCAGCGGCACCGGCAAGCTGATGATCTATTTTGACGACACGCTGGTAAGCGAAGGGACAATCGATTTTGAAAACGGAACATTCTATTAAAGGAACGATCATAAAGGGCATCGGAGGTTTCTACTACGTGGAGACCTCCGACCTTATCTATGAATGCAAGGCCAAGGGCCGGTTCAGAAAAAGCGGGCACACCCCCATGGTAGGGGACGAGGTGCTGGTACTGCCGGGCAGCCGGGAGGGAGAAGACGTGATCCGGGAGATCCTGCCGAGGATCAACGAATTCGTCCGTCCGCCGGTGGCCAATGTGGAGGTCAGCATCATCGTGGCGGCGGCGGAACCGGCGCCGGTCTTTTCGTTTATTGACCGCCTGATCGTCATGGCCGAGAAAAAGGAAACGGAAGTCCTGCTGGTCTTCAACAAATGCGACCTGATGGAGGAAGAAGACCGGGAAAGGATCCGCCGGATCTACCGGAACACCGGCTATGAACTGGTTTTCGTCAGCACCATTACCGGAGAGGGCATCGACACCCTCAAAAAACTGGCGGCCCACAAAAAGTGCATGCTGGCCGGCGCTTCCGGCGTGGGAAAATCCAGCATCGCCAATGCGCTGGGGGAATTCCGGATGGAGACCGGCGAGATTAGCCGGAAGACCCGAAGGGGTCGGCATACCACCCGCCACGTGGAACTGCTGTCGGCGGACGGCGGCATCCGGATCTTCGACACGCCTGGTTTTACGTCCTATGAGATGCAGGATGTGACCGCGGAGGAACTGCGGTATCTGTACCCGGAATTCGAGGAATACGAAGGGAATTGCCGTTTTAATGGGTGCATGCACCTGGCGGAACCGGACTGCGCCGTGAAAAAAGCCGTGGAAGAAGGAAAAATCAGTGCCGAAAGGTACGATTCTTATGGTAAAATATATGCAGAACTAAAAGAACGAAGGAGCTATTGATATGGACTACAGATTATCACCATCCCTGCTGTCGGCGGATTTCGGACAGCTGTATGAGGATGTCAGAAAAGTGGAAGAAGGCGGAGCGGACATGCTTCACATCGACGTGATGGACGGACATTTTGTCCCCAACATCACCATCGGCCCGGTAGTTCTCCAGGGACTGGCCGGAAAGACGCAGCTGCCCTTTGACGTGCATCTGATGATCGAGGATCCGGACCGCTACATCGACAAATTCGTCTTCGAGAATACGGAATTCATTTCCGTTCATCAGGAAGCCTGCACCCACCTGCACCGTACCGTGCAGTATATCCGCTCGCTGGGGGTCAAGGCCGGCGTGGCCATCAACCCGGCGACTTCACTCCGGACCCTGGACGAGATCCTGGAATACATCGACATGGTGATCATCATGACGGTGAACCCGGGCTTCGGCGGGCAGTCATTCATCGAATCCGGACTCCGGAAAATCTATGAACTCCGGGAAATGATCGAAAAAGGCCGTTACAAGATCGACATCGAAGTGGACGGCGGCGTAAAGCCGGCCAACGCCCGGAAAGTACTGGCCTCCGGCGCCAACGTGCTGGTGGCGGGGTCCGCGATTTTCTCCGCGGCAGACCCGGTAGGCGAGACCAAGAAGTTTATGGATATCCTGAAAGGAATGAAATAGTATGAAGAAAGCGATGATCGTCGGAAACGGAAACTGTGACCTCTCCGGCGTGGATTTCAAGCAGTATCGGTTTATCATGGCCTGTGACGGCGGGGCTAATGCCCTGAGCGCCGTATCGGAGTGTCCCCATGCTCTGATCGGGGATTTCGATTCCGTGGAACGGGCAGTCAATATGGAAATGGAAATGCTGGGCGTGGTCAAGCACCATATGAACGAAGAAGTCCGGGAGTGCACGGACATGAAAAGCGCCCTGGATTTCCTGGCGAAATATGACTACGACCAGATCGACCTGTACGGAGCCCTCGGGACCCGGATGGACCATTCCCTGGCCAATATGCTGATGCTCTTTGAACTGGAGGAAAAAAAGATCCGGGGCCGGATCGTCGGTACACACAATATCATCACCGCTCTGCTGGCGGAGGACGAACCGGTGGAACGCTCCCTGGCGGATGCGCCGGAAGGTTGGACTGTGTCCCTGGTGCCGCTTGGCAGCTGTAAAGGCCTGGAGATCACCGGGATGAAATATGAACTGGAGAAAACAGACCTGGGACCGGACCGGGTGACCCTTTGCGTCAGCAACGAGGTGGAGAACAGCCTGGCAAAGGTCCGGCTGGAAAAAGGCCGGATGCTGGTTTTCTATACCCGGGATTGATTCGACTTTGTATCATACAGCGCACCATACTTGCGGGAAAAGACCCGTGCGGCGGTGCGCTTTTTTAAAAGGAGCTTTTTGTTCTGAAAGGGAGTGCAGTTCACAGGAAGGGAAACGATTATGAGGCTGAAAAAAATACTGACGACGCTGGAGCCGCAGGGCAATGCGACCCGGGCACAGGTGGCGACGATGCTGATGCGGTATTGTAACGAAAAGCCGGAAGCCTGATGCTTCCGGCCCATAGCCGACAAATAAAAAACCCCGCTGGATAGCGGGGTTATTTGCTGCGTTTGATTTCATTAGATGGCTCTTTCGATCTTGCCGGATCTCATGCATCTTGTGCAGACTTTTGCTCTTCTGACTGTACCGTTGTCCATGATACGTACAGACTGGATATTCGCATTCCACTTTCTCTTGCTGTGTCTGTTGGAATGGCTGACCTGGTTGCCGGACACCTGTCCCTTTCCGCAGATTTCACACTTTCTGGACATTTACTACACCTCCCCCTGATTGATGTTTATTTCAATGAATTCTATTCTTTTCACACTGAACAAATGGAATTATAACACAAGACTGAGTACTTGTAAAATCATTTTTTCAAAAAAACACAAAAAATATTGAAAATTCCCCGTGGGGATATGATAAAATAAAGAAACATTACGCAAACAGGTGAGAATTATGTTGGAACGAGTGGAAACGGATTACGGCATCATCGATATCGAGCGGCCTGCCGCCGCCAAGATCATCAAGGAAACGATTCTCAGGCACGAAGATGTGTACGGGATCACCAACGCCAAGGGGATCCGTTCGTCTTTCAGTTCCCGGTTCGCTTTTGACCGGGACAAGAATTACATCCGCATCACGAAAGACAAGGAGGATGGCATTTTCATCGAGGTGGATCTGATCCTCCGTTTCGGCGTGTCCATTTCCGGGACCACTTCCCGGCTGATCCGGGAAATCCGGGAGGATCTGAAGGTTCAGGCGGACATCGAGCCGGCACTGATCACCCTGCACGTCATCGGTCTGAAACCCTCCGGAAGAAATCCGAAGATCATGGAACGGGACATCGTTGTCAAAGGATAGGGGCAGGGTATGAAACTGACAGAACTCAGGGGCATCGGCCCGAAAAAAGCGGAGAAATTTGAAAAGCTGGGGCTTGTCACGGTGGAAGACGTGGTCAGGGCCTATCCCAGGGAATACGAAGACCGCCGGAATGTCAGGAAAATCAAAGACCTGGTACCGGAAGAAACGGCTATGGTCCGGGGAACGATCCGTGCTATCAAAAAAGGACGCTACACCGGAAAGGGACGCCGGACGCTGCGGCTGCTGATCGAAGACGGTTCCGGGACATTGGAGGTCCTCTTTTTCAATGCGGGCTACATCGAACGGGGACTGTCCTCGAAAACCGCCCGGGAACGGACGTACTGGTTTTTCGGGAAGGTGTCGGAGAGCGCCGGGTATCCGGTGATGCTGCACCCCGCCATGGGCCGGGTGGAAGCGGAAGACGAGGAAGGCCGGATCCTGCCGGTCTATCCCCTGACGTCCGGACTGACCCAGAATGACCGCCGTAAGGCGGCAGCCGGTGCGCTTCAGCTGAGGCAGAAAGGCCCGGATCCTCTTTCGGAGGATCTCAGGCGCCGCAATGAACTCTGCGGCCTGGATTATGCCCTGGCGAATATCCACTTTCCGGAAAGCGACCGGCACATGCGGGTAGCAAAATACCGCCTGATTTTTGAAGAACTGCTGATGTTCAGCCTGGGCCTGGGACTGATGAAGAATCTGTTTTCCCAGACCCTTTCGAATTATATACTGGATCCTCAGCCCTGTGAGGAAGAATTCCTGTCCCGCCTGCCCTATGAACTGACCGGGGATCAGAAGGATACGATCCAGGATATCTGCCGGGACATGACCTCGGAGCGCCGGATGAACCGGCTGGTCCAGGGGGACGTGGGCAGCGGCAAGACCGTTGTCAGTGCGGCGGCGATTTACAAGGTTGTGCGCAACGGCTTCCAGGCGGCTTTGATGGCGCCCACGGAGATCCTGGCGCAGCAGCACCTGGAGACCTTTACGGAATTCTTTGAAGGCACCGGCATCCGGATCCGGCTGCTGACTTCCGGACTGCCGGCGGCGCAGCGTCGGGAGGTGCTGGAAGGCCTGGCGGAGGGCAGCGTGGACCTGGTGATCGGAACCCATGCGATCTTCGGCAAGAATGTGAAATACAAGAACCTGGCCCTGGTGGTAACGGATGAACAGCACCGCTTCGGGGTTGCCCAGCGGGAAGCATTGAGCAAAAAAGGGAAGGAGCCCCATATCCTCGTCATGACAGCCACGCCGATCCCGCGTACCCTGGCGCTGGTGATGTACGGGGACATGGACATCTCCATCATCCGGGACAAGCCCGCCGGCCGAAAGGAAATCCGGACGCGGGTCTGCCCGGCGGAAAAACGTAGCAAGGCCTATGATTTTCTGCGCAGGGAACTGGAAAAAGGCCGGCAGGCCTATATCGTGGCGCCCCTGATCGAGAATTCCGAGACCCTGCAGGTCCGCAGCGCAGAAGAGATTTTTGAAGAAACGAAAAAAACCCTGGCGCCGTACCGCAGCGAACTGATCCACGGGCGGATGAGTCCGGCGGAGAAGGACCGGGTCATGACCGCTTTCAAGAATGGCGAGGTCAGCGTCCTGGTGTCCACAGTGGTGATCGAAGTAGGGATCAACGTCCCCAACGCCACGGTCATGATCATCGAAAACGCGGAACGCTTCGGTCTGGCCCAGATGCATCAGCTGCGGGGACGCGTGGGCCGGGGAGAGGAACAGTCCTGGTGCATCCTGGTGCTGGAGGGCGACACGGAGGTGGCCAGACAGCGGGCGCTGGTCATGGAAGAGAGCGGCGACGGCTTTGTGATCGCCGAGAAGGACCTGATGCTGAGGGGCACCGGTGAATTCTTCGGGCTGAGGCAGCACGGCGTGCCGGAAATGAAAATTGCGGACATCTACCGTCACTCGAAGATCCTGAAACGGACCGGTCCGGAGGCGGAAAGCCTGCTGGCGGAAGATCCGCTGCTTCAACTGCCGAAGAACGAGGAAATACGGGCCCGAATCGTTGAAATGTACGGAGATTTGGACCCCGGCTTATAAAAATAAGGGTAAATTTTGCAATTTTTCTTGCTATAAACGATACTACTGTGATAAAATTACTGGAAGAGCAGGCATTCGGGAGGGAAAAGTATGAGAATCATTGGCGGAGAACTGAGAGGGAAAAAACTGAGTTCCCCCAAGGATGAATCCGTACGTCCCACGACCGACCGGGTCAAGGAATCCATGTTCAACCTCATCGCCGGCGAGATCGGCGAAGACACCGTGGTGTACGACCTGTTCTCCGGCAGCGGTGGGCTGGGAATCGAAGCCCTGAGCCGCGGCGCCAGAAAAGCGTTTTTCTGCGACCGTAGCCGGAACAGTTACGACCTGACCCGAAAGAACCTGAGGGACTGCCGGCTGGAAAGCCGCAGCGCCTGCGTGTTCGGGGATTACCGGAAAGCGGTGGATCAGTTTGACGAACCGGCGGACTTGGTATTCATGGATCCCCCCTACAATCTGGATCTGTGGAAGCCCTGCAGCGATCTGCTTCTGGAAAAGGAAAAGCTCGCGGAAGGCGCTCTGCTGGTCATGGAACATGGGGAACGCCAGCTCCTGACGGATCTGGATCCCCGGCTGGAACTCATCAAGGAACGGAAGTACGGCCTGATTATGGTCAGTATCTACCGGTACCGGGACAACACGGAAGAGCAATGAAAAAACTCATGTACACGGGGAGTTTCGACCCGATGACAAAGGGACATGCCGATCTGATCGAGCGCGGCGCAAAGCTGGCGGACGAACTGATTGTCGGCATCATCCAGAACGTCAACAAAAAGACCCTCTTCACCATCGAGGAACGAAGGGAAATGGTGGAAAGCGTGACCGCCTCGCTGGACAATGTACGGGTGGTGACCTTCGAAGGACTCCTGGCGGATTACCTTCGTGCCAATGAGATTCCGGCGGTGCTGAGGGGACTGAGGGCGACCCTGGATTTTGAATACGAGATCCAGATGGCCCAGATCAACTCGAAACTCTATAAAGGAATGGAAACTGTATTTCTCATGACCGACGAACGGTATTCCTACATCAGCTCCAGCGCTGTGCGGGAACTGTATTCCCTGGGCGGAGATTACAGCGACATGGTTCCTGAAAAGATTTATGAATATATGCAAAATTATAAAAGATGATGGAGGCTGAAACATGAAAGTATTGCAGTTATTAGAAGAGCTTGAAGAAATAGTACAGGGTGCTTCCAAAGTGCCCCTCACCGGCAAATCCCTGCTGGATGCGGAAGATTTGATGGAAATCATCAAGGAGATCCGGGTTGAACTGCCGGAAGAGCTGCAGAGAGCGCAGTGGATCAACGATGAAAAGGAACGGATCATCGGCGAAGCGGAAAGCGAACGCACTGCTATGCTGGAAGAAGCGAGAGCGCAGTCCGAAGCCATGATCGACCGGGATGAGATCACCAACCAGGCCCGGATCAAGGCGGAAGAAATCATCTCCAATGCGGATATGCAGAGCCGGAATCTGAAGATGCGGACCTACGAGTACATCGACAACGTGATGAATTCCATGATCGAACGGGTTGAGTATGCGAACCGCGTTTACATGAAGGACATGTATGAAAACCTGAAGAAGTCCTTCGACCAGGTCACCGAGACCCTGACGGACAACAAGGCGGAAATCAACAACCTGGCTTATCAGGAAAGCGTAAAGTCCAATGCCCGGGATTCCCTGGACGAAAACTTTATGCCCATTGAAGAGGAAGAGTATTACGACGAAGAAGAATAATCATAAAAAGGGCCGGGAGAACCGGCCTTTTTTTCTTTACGGGAAGATAACATGAAGACCTACGGTATTATAGCAGAATACAATCCGTTTCATAACGGGCACCGATATCAGAT